>JAQTLJ010000009.1:0-1593 GCA_028714935.1 Candidatus Margulisiibacteriota bacterium
AGAACGTTGACCACCGCGACTTCCATGCCGCCGGTACCGGAAGACGGATAGATAAAGACCTCATTCTTCGTTTCGTAAGCCCACTTCAGGTCAGCCATGACATCCTTCATGACCGCAGAAAATAATGGCCCGCGATGGCCGATCATGTCGTGGTTCATGGCCGCTAAAACCCGCGTCGGGATCGGTGTCGGCCCCGGGATCATTAAGTTGTATTTAATTAATTTCCTGCCCATTGCTTTCTCCCTTCTTGGTTAGTCGTCTCGCCGCCAGTCAACCTCGACAAATTTTTCGTCTTTCAGGAACTTAAAAGTATGTTTCCCTTTATAAGCGTGCTCCAGCCGCTTGCCGATATGCAAGGCTAAATTATGAGTGGATAATTCCACACTGATCCCGCCGTTCACTTTCTCGATCTTATTGACCTTATGGCCGGGATTCCTTTGCTCCGCCAGTTTTCCTTCGTGATTTACCAGATTGACGACCTCGTCTTCATGGTCAAGGAGAAAATTGCCGGAGATCTTGATGATCCCGCCCTCTTCAATATGTTTTTGGCCCATGAATTCCTCATAATGCCGGTCCTTGTCCTTCTCATAGATCGGGGGATTTGTTTTTTCTTTGCTCATAAAATTACCTCTTGGTGTACTGGAACGCTCTGCGCGCTCGCTTGAGGCCGTATTTCTTCCGCTCTTTCATGCGCGGATCGCGTCTTAGCAAGCCTTCTCTTTTCATTTTTATTCTTAATTCCGGGTTGACTTTAAGCAGCGCCCTGGCAATCCCCAGTGAAAGCGCCGTTGCCTGCGCCGGCACCCCGCCGCCATAAGCTTCAGCATAGACATCAAACCTGCCCTGATTACTGGTGACAGCAAAGGGTTGAAGCACTTGATATTCAAGCACCTTGCGTCCGCAAAAATACTCGGAAAAGCTCTTGCCGTTAACAACGATCTTTCCGGCGCCCGGCGTTATCCAAACCTTTACGACCGCCTCTTTGCGGCGGCCGGTGCCATAATACTTTTGCTCTTTCGGCAATTTTTCTTTCTTGGGACGCGGGGTATAAACCGGAGCCGCCGCCGGTTCTTTTGGCTTAACGATCTGTTCTTCTACCGGTTTTGCCGCCTTCTTTTTTCTCGGCGCCGGCGCGGCCTTCTTTACTGTTTTTGTTTTCTTTTTCTCCGCCATTTTATTTACACCTCAAGTTTCTGCAATTTATGCGCCTGGTGCGGATGTTTATCTCCGGTATAAATTTTCAATTTCTTTATTATTTGCCTGCCCAGTTTGTTTTTGGGGAGCATGCCCGATACCGCCAGCCTGATAAGTTTAGCCGGGTCTCTGGCCATTAGTTTTTCATAGCTGATCAATTTGTCGCCACCAGGATAGCCTGAGTGGGAAAAATACATCTTCTTCTTTTCCTTACCGCCGGTCACCTTGATTTTTTCAGCGTTAGTAATAACTATAAAATCACCGCAATCAACATGAGGCGCAAAGATCGCCTTATGTTTGCCGCGCAAATATGTTGCGATCTTGGTGGCCATCCGGCCCAGGATCTGATCTTTGGCATCGATAACATACCAATCCCTTTTAACCGATTCGCTATTAGTA
>JAQTLJ010000009.1:1603-15290 GCA_028714935.1 Candidatus Margulisiibacteriota bacterium
ACTGTTCTATTTTTTTTCATCCTATCGCTCCCTATAGCAGCTCAAGGACGGCCATCGGCGAGGCGTCGCCCCGGCGAAAACCGGTCCTAATAATCCGCGTGAACCCACCAACCCTGCCCTCAAAACGCTCCGGAAAAGTCTTGAATATCTTGGAAACGATCTGCCTTTCCCCCATGAATGACTCGACTTTCCGACGGGCATGCAGATCGTTTTTTTTGGAGATCGAGATCAATTGCTCGGCGATCTTCCTGGCTTCCTTGGCACGGGTCACGGTCACTTCAACCTTGCCGTTAAGGAAAAGCCCGCGGACAATGCCGCGCAAAACCGCTATCCTCTGGTCGGTGGGCAGGCCTAGTTTTTTGTTCCCTCTTCTGTGCCTCATTCCACCTTTTCTCCCTTGAGAGCCAGTTTATACTCGGCTAATTTCTCCCGCACCTCATCCAGCGATTTCGAGCCGAAATTCTTATGCTTCATCAGATCCGCTTCCGAATTGGCGATCAATTCTCCGACCGTCTTGATCCCGGCTTTTTTAAGGCAATTTAGCGAGCGCGCTGACAGCTCCAGGTCCTCTATGGTCATTTCCAGCGTTGCCTCAGACACATCCAGCTTCCTTTCGGGCTCAACACCGATCACATCCCCCTTCTCTCCCAAATGGATAAAAAGGTCGACGTGCTTGGCCAAGATCCTGGCGCTTTCCCTGACCGCATCTTCAGGCTTGATGCTGCCATTCGTCCAAACCGAAAGCACCAAGCGGTCATAATTGATCTCCTGGCCGACGCGCACTTCTTCCGTCGCCATGTTAACTTTAAGGACGGGAGTGAACAAAGAATCCGTCGGGATATAACCAACCGGCAGATTGGGCTTTTTGTTCGCCTCAGCCGTAACATAACCTTTACCGCGCTCTACGATCATTTCCATGTCGATCTTACCCGAACTATCCAGTGTAGCGATCACATGGTCGGGATTGATGATCTCGATTTCCGCGTCATGTTCAATATCCCCAGCCTTGACCTCCCCCTTGCCTTTAGCCTTTAAGGTGACGACCTTTGGCTGCTCGGAATGAGAGCGGATGACCACTTCTTTAAGATTAAGACAAATCTGCAGGACATCTTCCACCACGCCAGGAATAGTGGAAAAAGAATGGGGCACACCCTCGATTTTTACGGCTGAAACAGCTGCCCCGTAAAGAGATGAAAGCAGGACACGCCGCAGGGAATTACCTAAAGTCGCACCGTACCCACGCTCCAGCGGCTCAACGACAAATTGACCGTAGCTGTCCTTAGATTCCACTACTCTAACCCAGGGCTTTTCTCCGATACTTATCATTACTACCTGCCTCCTTCTTTAACGCGAATAATACTCAACGATCAAATGGTCTTCGAGCAGCGTGCCGATCTCATCCCGTCTCGGGATAGCTACGACCTTCCCTTCCGCCTCTCCGGTCACAGCCAACCAAGCTGGCGGACTGTAATCAGGCATCTTTTCCTGCGTTGCTTTGACCAAGGCGACTATTTTCGGCCTGATTTTTATCAAGTCGCCGGCTCTCACCTGAAAAGAGGGAATATTGGTCTTTTGTCCATTAATATCAAGGCCGCCGTTACGGATCAGCTGTCTCGCCCCCTGCCTTGAAGTCGTGAAGCCCAGCCGGAATATCACATTATCCAAACGCCTTTCCAAAATCTCCAGCAACTTTTCTCCGGTCGCGCCTTTGCTTCTCGCGGCTTCTTCAAAATATTTTTCAAACTGGCGTTCTGTCAGCCCATAGATCCTTCGTGCTTTCTGCTTTTCTCTAAGCCTGATGCCGTATTCAGATATCCTGAGCGGCAGCTTGCCATGTTGCCCCGGCGCGTAGGATCGTTTGGAAAAAGGGCATTTTTCAGTCGCGCATTTCTCTCCTTTTAAATAAAGCTTTTCCCTCTCCCTCCGACACAGTTTACAGGTCGCAGTCGTATGTCTCCCCATTAGACCCTTCTCCTTTTCGGCGGACGGCACCCATTATGGGGAATGGGCGTAACATCCTTGATCGAATTGATCTCCAGCCCGGTCGCTTGCAGGGCACGGATGGCCGTTTCCCTGCCGGCACCCGGTCCTTTGACCAGCACATTAACTTCCCTCACGCCCATATCAAGCGCTTTTTTAGCAGCTAACTCAGCCGCTGAAGAAGCCGCAAAAGGGGTCCCTTTTTTAGTCCCTTTAAAGCCAACTCCACCCGCCGAAGCCCAGGCAACCACTCCCCCGCTTTCATCCGTAATTGAGATGATGGTATTATTAAAAGTCGCTTTGATGTGAGCCACGCCGACTGCGGACACCTTTCTTTCCCGTTTTTTCTTTTTTATCTTGGTCGTTGTTTCAGCCATATTTATTTAAATTTTCACTCCTTTTTTTCTTCTTCTTTCTTTTTGCCGAGACCAACCGTCAGTCTCTTCCCTCTCTTGGTTCTGCCGTTTGTCCGCGTGCGCTGGCCGCGGCAGGGCAGCCCTTTCCGGTGCCGCGAGCCGCGATAAGTGCCGATATCCATTAGCCGTTTGATATCCATGGTAATATCTTTACGCAGATCCCCTTCGACCTTATAATTTTTAAGTTCCTCACGCAGAGCAACAACATCAGCATCGTTTAGATCTTTCACTTTGCGCAACGGATCAACGTTAGTCTTGGCCAGTATTTGCCCGCTTAAAGTGCGGCCAATGCCATATATGTAAGTCAACGCTACTTCAACATTCTTATTCGGCGGCAGATCGACACCAACCAATCGTACCATTTTAAATTACCCCTCCTAACTTATCCTTGTCTTTGCTTATGCTTGGGATTTTCGCAAATAATATAGACTCTTCCATGCCTTCTGACAACTTTGCATTTTTCGCAGATCTTTTTTACTGACGCTCGAACTTTCATTAGTTATTTTCTCCATTCCATTTTATTTCATCCGGAATGTAATTCGTCCCTTTGTGAGATCGTAAGGCGAGAGTTCCATCTTCACCTTGTCTCCGGGAAGTATCCGGATAAAATGCTTACGTATCTTACCCGACACATGCGCCAGGATAAGCTGACCGGTTTCGATCCTGACCCTGAACAAAGCGTTCGGCAGCGCTTCGGTCACTTCCCCTTCAATTTCAATTACATCTTTTTCTTTTGTCATATTGCTGTCAATATCTCCGGATCCCCATCTGTGATCAACACTGTATGTTCAAAATGGCAGGACAGGCTCCTATCTTCAGTAATGACCGTCCAGCCGTCGTCCAGTGTCTTGATCTTCCAGCCTCCAATGTTGAGCATCGGTTCTATCGCCAGCGTCATGCCAGGCTTTAGTTCCGGCCCTTCTCCAGGCCGACCATAATTCGGGATCAGCGGATCTTCATGGAGGTCAACTCCCACCCCATGTCCGTACAGGTCCCGCACTACGGAAAAACCATTTTTTTCTGCTATCTTCTGGATGGCAGAAGAAATGTCGCCGAGGTGATTCCCGGCTCTGGCCTGCTTGATACCAGCCTGGAGGGCTTGCTCACCTGCCCGGACCAGCTTCAGCGTCTTTTTTACGACTTTCCCGACTGGAAATGTCGCGGCTGTATCGCCGCAGTAGCCGCTGAGCTTGGCGCCGACATCCAGGCTAACAATATCCCCTGCCTGAATGACCCGCCGACTGGGAATGCCATGAACCACTTCTTCATTAACGGAAATGCAGGTAGCATGCCGGTAACCTCGATAACCGATAAAGACCGGCACCGCCTTCCTTTCCCGGATCAATCTTTCCGCAAAACTATCAAGGTACTCGGTTGTAACTCCCTCTTTGATCTCTCCGCTTGTCCGCGCCAGGGCTTCCGCCGTAATGGAGCAGACCTCTTTCATCCGCTCGATCTCCGCTGCGGATTTTATTTTAATTCCTGCCATACCCAACTACAGACAACAATCTGCTAAAAACGCTTTCAATTGAACCCCCGGCATCGATCGCCGCCAATTTATTCTGCTTCTGATAGCGCTCGATCAGCGGCTTTGTTTGTTCCGCATAAACCTCAAACCTGGTGCGGATAGCCTTTTCTTCATCGTCCTTCCGCTGATAGAGCTCTCCGCCGCAAAGATCGCATTTGTTTTCGACTTTTGGACGTTTGTATTTAACATGAAAAACCGCGCCGCAGTTTTTACAGCTCCTTCTGCCCGAAAGCCTCTCGACCACCTGTTCCTTGTCAACCTTAAAATAAATTACTTTACCCAGTTCCAGTTTCATCTCATCAAGCATATTATCAAAGGCCTCGGCCTGAACAGCCGACCGCGGGAATCCGTCTATAATGCATCCTGACATGCAGTCCGGATCGCTAATCCTCTTCCTGGTCAATTCGATCGTCAATTCATCTGGGACCAGTTTTCCCGCATCCATGAACTCTCTGGCCCGCTTACCGATATCCGATCCTTGCCTGACTTCTTCTCTTAAAATATCACCCAGAGAAATGTGCGGAATTTTCAATTTTTCCGCCAGCATTTTCGCCTGTGTTCCTTTGCCGGATCCAGGCGGCCCCAAAAAAACCAGGATCATGCCAGCAGTCCTTCATACTGCCGGGTGATCAAGTGGGTCTCGATTTGTCTAACAAGGTCCATGGCCACCCCAACCACGATCAAAAGCGCTGTTGCGCCTAACCCCTGAAAAGAGGAAATGTGCGTCATGTGCTCAACAATCGAAGGCACAATGGCAACTATTGCCAAAAACAACGCGCCGACCAGGGTCAACCGGGAAAGCACATATTCCAGGTATTGTGCGGTCGGCTTCCCCGGCCGTATGCCGGTAATGAATCCGCCGTATTTTTTGATGTTTTCAGCCAGTTCCGCCGGATTAAAAGTGATCGCGGTATAAAAATAGGTAAAGAAAAATATCAAGATGAAGTAGAAAACCATATAAAGAGAGCCGGATGGAGAAAAATATGAAACTATTTTCTGTATCGCTGGATTAGGTATAAACTGGCCAATAGTCGCAGGGAACAACAGCACGGAAGAAGCAAAGATGATCGGGATTACCCCGCCCTGATTGATCCTTAGCGGGATATAGGTTGTTTGTCCGCCGTACATTTTTCTGCCGACAACGCGTTTCGCATACTGGACCTGGATCCGCCGCTGCCCTTCCTGAACGATCACGATCGCCACGATCATCAGCAGGAAAGATATGAGGAGTATTCCCACCCCGATCATCGAGGCGCCACCGCGGACCAGCGTCGCTGTTTGCGCGACATAAGCCGGGATCCGCGAGACAATGCCGACAAAGATCAACAGCGAAGCGCCGTTGCCAATGCCATTTTCAGTCAGTAATTCGGCAAACCACATTACCAGCGTACTGCCGGCGGTCAGCGCGACCATCGTGCCTACAAGGAAAAACGTAAAATTGTAGCCTTCAAGCATTACGCCCCTCAGCCAAAAGGCCATGCCAAAAGCCTCAAAAGCCGCCAACACAACGGTCAAATAGCGGGTGTATCTGGCGATCTGTTTTCTGCCCGCGTCACCCTCTTTTTGCAGTTCCTCAAGCTGAGGAATAACTACGGTCAATAATTGCATAATGATCGAAGCGTTGATGTAAGGCACGATCCCCATGGAAAAGATCGAGAATTTCATCAGCGCCCCGCCGGTGAACAGGTCAAGAAATCCCAGAATGTTCCCCCGGCCAAAAAGAGTTGCCAGCTTTGCGGCATCAATGCCGGCTGCCGGGATATGCGCCCCCAACCGGAAAAGGATTATCATTGCCAAAGAGTAAAGGATCTTTTTTCGCAGATCGGTGATATTGAAAATCCCGGAAATTACGTTAAACATTTGCCTCCTGCCGCTTCGATCTTTTTCTTTGCTGACTCTGAAAACTTGTCAGCTTTAACTGTCAGCGCTTTTTTGATCTCGCCCGTGCCTAATATTTTTAACAAGCCAGCAACTTTTAGCATTTCCTTATTGACCTCGCCGTCATATTGGTTCAAGTCCGAGACATTAATGACTGAGTATTCTTTTTTGAACGGATAATTTTTAAAACCGCGCTTGGGCAGCCGGCGGTAAAGCGGCGTCTGCCCGCCCTCAAAGCGCAAGCCTTTTGTCCCCCCGCTCCGGCTTTTTTGCCCTTTATGGCCGCGGCCGCAGGTTTTACCCCAACCGGAACTAGTCCCGCGCCCAACTCGCCTCTTTCTTTTTTTTGAACCGTCCTGCGGCTGTAAATCGTTAAGCTGCAACATAATCCACCTTGATCTCCTTGCCGCGCAAAATTTTCTCATTGTCCAAGACCTTGAGCAAACAAAGTGCCGCCAAGGTCGCTCGGGCGACGTTAATCGCATTGTTGGAACCGACCGATTTTGCAACTACATTTTTTATCCCGGATAATTCCAATATTGTCCGCACTGAGCCGCCGGCAATAACACCGGTGCCATGAGGCGCCGGCCGCAAAACCACTTCACTGGCACCGAATTTGCCGATTATGTCATGAGGCAGCGTGCCCGCGATCTGCGCCACGGCGATCTGGTTCTTCTTGGCCGCTTCGACGCCTTTGCGGATCGCGGCAGAGACCTCGGCTGCTTTGCCGATGCCTAAACCGACATGAGAATTCATATCACCGACCACCACAACTGCGCGAAACCCCATCTTCTTGCCGCCTTTAACCACTTTGGTAACGCGTCTGATCTGAACGACTTTTTCTTTTAACTCTTGTTCCTTGTTTTCGATCAAAAGAGCAATCCTCCTTCTCTGGCTGCATCGGCCAGCGCTTTTATTCTGCCATGATAGCGAAAAACGCCGCGGTCAAACACAACAGCCTTTATCCCCGCCGCTTTGGCTTTTTCCGCCAGCGCCTTGCCGACCTGCTTGGCGGCAGCTATATTGCCACCCGCCTTGATCTTCAAGCTTGAAGCTGAAACCAAGGTCGAGCCTGATTGATCATCAATGATCTGGGCATGGATATTGCGCAAACCGCGGAAGACCGAAAGACGCGGCCTGGCTTTATCACCGAATATTGTTCTCTTTCTTTTGCTGATCACCATTTTATGCTGCTCCTGCGGCGGTCTTAGCTGCTTTTCCAGCTTTCTTCCTGACCACTTCGCCCTGATATCTTATCCCTTTGCCTTTATACGGCTCGACTTCCCTGACCATTCTGATCTCAGCCGCAATTTCCCCCACCACTTGCTTATCGGCGCCTTTGACCGTAACTTTATTGGTCCCTTCTACCAGTAATTCAATCCCTTCAGGCGCATTAATTATCACCGGGTGTGAATACCCCATTTGCAACTGCAGGTTTTTCCCTTGTTTAATTGCCCGGTAACCGACCCCGACCAGCTCTAATTTTTTTTCAAACCCTTCGGTTACGCCGACCAACATATTCTTTATCAAGCTGTTATAAAGGCCCTGCATTGCTAAAAGTTTTTGGTCATGCGACCCGCAAATCGTCTGAACTTTACCGTCCTTAACTTCTACCTTTATCAAAGTGTTGTATTCCTGGAGCAAATTACCCTTCGGCCCCTTGACGGTTATCGTGCCGTCCTGGACCTTCAATTCGACTCCCTTTGGTATTTCGATTATTCTTTTGCCAATTCTACCCATTAGAGTTCACCATATCTTCAGCATGACTTCGCCGCCCAATTTTTTAGCCCGCGCTTCCTCATCGGTCATTATCCCGCGGGAAGTGGAAACGACCGCCAGCCCAAATCCCGCCTGCACTTTAAATAATGAACGAAAATCGGAATAAACACGCCTGCCCGGTTTGCTGACACGCTTCAGCCCGGCGATCAAGCCGCGTTTGTTTTCCCTGTATTTTAAAGCGACGCGTAAAAATTTCTTTTCCATCCGCTTCAGGATCTCGAATTTGCCGATAAATCCCTCCGCCGCCAAGATCTTAACGATCTCTTCCTTGATCCTGGAGTGCGGAATATCAACCATCTCCGCCCTTATCCCCTGCGCGTTTTTGATCCTCGATAACATATCTGAAATCGGATCCGCCATTTATTCCTCCTTACCAACTTGACTTCGTGACACCGGGCAGCTGCCCTTTATGGGCCAAATTCCTGAAGCATATCCGGCAAATGCCGAATTTGCGAATATAGCTTCTCGCTCTCCCACAAAGATGGCAGCGGTTTTTCCTGCGGGTCGAGAACTTAGGCTCCCGCTTGAGTCTTTCCATCCAAGATGTCTTTGCCATTTATGACTCCTTTTGCCGGATCTGAGCTAGGCCGCGGCCCGGAAAGGAACGCCGATCGCTTCTAATAGCTTGCGCGCTTCCTGATCGGTCCTGGCCGAAGTGACAATCGTTATATCCATTCCCCTGACCCGGTCAACCTTTTCATAATCAACTTCCGGAAAGATCAGCTGTTCTTTTATGCCAAAAGTGTAATTGCCGCGGCCGTCAAACGACTTTGGATTAACACCTTTAAAATCCCTGATCTTTGGCAAACAAATATTTATTAACTTATTTAAAAAGCCGTACATCCTATTGCCCCTCAGAGTAACTTTCAATCCGATCGGCAGGTTGGTCCTGATCTTAAAAGCCGCGATCGACTTCTTTGATTTCATGACGGCCGGTTTCTGCCCGGTGATATCAGCCAATTCTTTGGCGGAAACATCAATGGCTTTGGGATTTTCCCGCGCCTCACCTACCCCGCGGTTAATTACTACTTTTAGCACCCGCGGCGCCCTCATGGGATTTTTAAATTCACCGGTTTTTAATAAGGCCGGTAATATTTCTTTAAAATATCTTTCTTTCAGGTCTTTCATGTCACACCTTATCGATCATTTCGCTGCAGCGGCCGCAGCTCCGGATCAGCCTGCCTTCCAGCTCTTTGCTCTTTACCCTGGTCGGCTCGCTGCATCTCGGGCAAACCAGCATCAGTTTCGAAATGAAAATAGGCAGAGCTTTCTCAATAATGCCGCCCCGGAAGTTCTTTGTCGGTTTCTGATGGCGCTTCGCCACATTGACCCGTTCAACTACCGCAGCCCCAGTTTTGGAAAAGATTTCCAGGACCTTACCTTTTTTCCCCTTATCCTTGCCGGCCAGGACAACGACTGTATCGCCTTTTTTTATCTTAAACTTCTGATGCTTCACTACACAACCTCCGGCGCCAGGGAAATAATTTTCATAAACTCCTTATCCCTTAGCTCTCTTGCGACCGGGCCAAAAACCCTTGTGCCGCGCGGATTCTTGTCTTGAGTGATCACAACAATGGCATTATCATCGAACGCGACATATGACCCATCCGGCCGCCGGAGCGGTTTTTTGAGCCGCACGATCACGCCGTAAACGATCTCGCTCTTTTTAACCGTCATGTTCGGGGCCGCCTCTTTTACCACACCGACAATAATATCGCCGATGCCGGCATAACGCCGGTTGGACCCGCCCAAGACCCGGATACACATCACTATCTTGGCGCCGGTATTATCGGCAACATCTAGCATACTTCTTGGCTGGATCAAAGCTTTTCCTCCCCACTCACTATTGGCGGCTCAACCGCTTCAGCCGCCGCCTCTTTCTTCTCTCTTTTCTTCGGCCGTTCGTGAGCTTTCACCTTTGCCTTGCCTAACACTTTAACGATGCGCCATCTTTTATCCCGAGAAATCGGCCTGGTCTCAATAATTTCCACCAGGTCCCCGATCGCGCATGTATTCTCCTCATCATGCACCTTAAATTTGGTCGTCGCTCTAACAACTTTGTGGTAAAAAGCATGTTGATAGATGCGCTCAACTTCTACGACCACGGTCTTGCTCATCTTATTGCTGACCACGACCCCGGTCCTTGCTTTTCTTTTGCCTCTTTCCATCTTAGTTCTGCTCCCCGCCCCGAGTCTTTTGCGGGGCTTTCTCATTGATAATAGTTAAAACCCTGGCAACCTCTCTTCTTAATTCCCTGACCTTGAACGGATTTTTCAGCTGCTGATTAGCCTTAGCAAATCTTGCCAGCATCAGTTCCCGCCGCAAATCCTGCCCTTTCTTCGTTAATTCCTCGATCGTTAAGTCTCTCAACTCGGATGTTTTCATTATTCTTTCACCACAACCCTGGTTTTTAACGGCAGCTTAAAGCTTGCCAGGCGGAAGGCCTCTTTGGCATCGGCCAAAGGAATGCCGGCAATCTCAAAAACAATATGGCCCCGCCTGACCGGCACAACGAAAGCAACGGGAGCACCCTTCCCTCCACCCATACGGGTTTCTGCCGGCCGGGCAGTAATAACTTTATCCGCGACAGTGCGCACCCAGACCTTCCCGCCTCTTTTGAGTTGATGGGTCAAAGCTTTTCTCGCCGCCTCGATTTGATTAGTGGTCAAATGGCCGCACTCAATCATCTGCAGCCCGAACTCGCCAAAATTTATCGTGGTGCCGGTTGCCGCTACCCCTCTGACACGGCCTCTTTGATTTTTCCTGAATTTTGTTTTGGCTGGAATTAAAGGCACTAAACGCTCCCCTTCTCAGCTTCTTGTGGAGTTGCCGCCGCAACCGCGACCTTTGCTCCCGCAGCTTTTTCTTTCAATACTTCCCCTTTAAAGATCCAAACCTTTACGCCGATCTTCCCATAAAGCGTCATCGCTTCAGCAAAGCCGTAGTCAATTTTGGCGCGCAAAGTCTGAAGCGGGACTCGGCCAGCACGATACGTTTCAGTGCGGGCAATTTCCGACCCCCCCAGCCTGCCGCCGCAAACAACTTTAATCCCCTTGCCGCCTGACCGCAGGGCCTTAGAAACCGCCTGCTTCATCGCCCGGCGGTAAGCGATCCGGCGTTCCAACTGCGAAGCGATAAATTCAGCTACTAAGACCGCACAGGCCTCAGGATTTTTCTCTTCCTGGATATTCAATTGGATCTGCTTGCTGGTCATGTTCATCAGTTCTTCGCGAATGGCCGCCACTTCTTTCCCGCCTTTGCCAATGATCAATCACGGCCTGGGGGTATGGATATCGATCTCGATCTGGTTAGCTTTTCTGCCGATCCAGATCCGGGAGATCCCCGCCTTATAAAGATTTTCCTTGAGATATTTTCTCAGTTTAATGTCTTCCGCCAGCTGTTTGCCATACTCGGCATCACTGGCGTACCAAAAACTTTCCCACCCCTCAATGATCCCGATCCGCAACCCTTTAGGATTTACCTTCTGTCCCATTAACTTGCCTCCTTAGGATGCTGCTCTGTCTTTTTTGAAGATTCTTTTTGGCCCAGCCAGACGGTGACATGGCTTGTCCGCTTGAAGATCGGAAATATGCGCCCGCGCGCCCGCGGCTGCCATCTTTTCATGGTAATGCCTTTATTGACAAAAGTTTGATTGACAATTAACGACTCCTCCGCCAGTTTATAATTATTCTTCGCGTTGGCAACAGCGGATTTTATGACCTTTTCCAATATCCTTGCGCCCTTCTGCGGCATAAATTTCAGCAGCTGCAGCGCTTCGAGCGCCAGCTTGCCGCGAACTACTTCCGCTACCCGTCCCAGCTTGCGGGGGGCGATCTTTACCCATTTCGCTTGTGCTATTATTTTCATCATGTCAATGTTGTTGTTTTATCGGTCGGCGCCCCGTGGCCCCTAAAAAGCCGCGTGTGGGAGAATTCCCCCAGCTTATGCCCGACCATGTTTTCAGTCACATAAACCGGGATATGTTTCCTGCCGTTATGCACCGCAAAAGTTAAACCGATCATCTCCGGGATGATCGTACTTCTTCTGGCCCAGGTTTTTATGATCTTCTTATCTCCCGAAACTTCGCTTTTCTGGATCTTTCTTAATAGCTTTTCATCGATAAACGGGCCTTTTTTTACTGAACGTCCCATCTCTTATTGCCTCCCATTAGATCCGCCGCATTAGAATAAAACGCTCGCTTCTGCGCCGCGGTTTCCTGGTCTTCTTGCCCAGCGTCGGTTTGCCCCAAGGCGTGACCGGCTGCTTTCGTCCAATGCCGGACTTGCCTTCCCCGCCGCCATGCGGATGGTCGCAGGGGTTCATGGCCGAGCCTCTAACATGCGGACGCCAGCCCTTCCATCTTTTCCGGCCGGCTTTTCCCAGGACAACATTTTTCGCGTCCAGATTGCCGATCTGTCCTACCGTCGCCCGGCAGGAAATATGAACCATCCGTTGTTCTCCCGAAGGAAGCTTGATGATGGCATATTCACCCTCTTTAGCTACCAGGCTGACGCC
Source organism: Candidatus Margulisiibacteriota bacterium (assembly GCA_028714935.1). GTDB lineage: Bacteria > Margulisbacteria > WOR-1 > O2-12-FULL-45-9 > O2-12-FULL-45-9 > JAQTLJ01. The sequence goes on from JAQTLJ010000009.1 coordinate 13,700, forward strand.
GGCGCCAGCAGCCCGGGCAAATATTCCCCCGGCTCCCGGCTCCAGCTCAATATTATGGATAACCGTGCCGACCGGTATCGAGCGGAGCGGCAAAGCGTTCCCGGGCTTGATATCCGCATCCGCGCCGGAGCTGACCGTATCACCGTCAGACAAACCGAGCGGTGCCAGGATGTATCTTTTTTCGCCGTCTTGATATTGCAGCAGAGCAATGCGCGCATTCCGGTTTGGGTCATATTCAATCCCAACAACCTTGGCCGTCATATCTTTGTCGCGCTTAAAATCAATGGCCCGATACAGCCGCCTGCTCCCTCCACCCCGATGGCGGGAGGAAATCCTGCCGCGCCAATCCCGGCCGGCAGCCTTTCCCAGGCGCGTCATAAGGCTCTTTTCAGGCCGGTGCTTGGTGATGTCAGAAAAATCATCAGCGATATGAAATCTCTGCCCGCTGGTTACCGGATTTTTACTTTTCACTCCCATTAGACTTCAAGCTCCTCTATTTTTTGGCCTGGCGCCAAGGTCACATAGGCTTTTTTTGATCGGGAAGTTCTGCCGATCGATTTCCCCATCACCCTGCGCTTCGGCCGAACATTACTGGTATTGACCGCCATAACCTTGACCTTAAACAGCTTTGCCACCGCCTGGGCAATTTCAATTTTTGTCGCCCTAGTATGCACTTTAAAGGCGTAACGTGAAGCTGCCTTGCCACCGACAGCTTTCTCGGTGATCAACGGTTCAATAATTATTTGTTCGGGGTACATTAAGCTAAAGCCTCCTCTAGACTGGCAATCGCCTTCTTCTCGGCCAGCAGCCACTCGGCGTTCAATAAGTCAAAAATATTCAGTTCCCGTGACCGGGTTATTTTTACGCCCCGAATATTCCTGGCGGCCCTTTCAAACTGTTCATTATCCTTATCCATGACCAGCAATATTTTCCCGGACACTCCCAGATCCAATAATAATTTCACGGCCAATTTCGTCTTCGGTCCAGACAGCTTGAATTCGTCAACTACTTTTACTTTCCCTTCTTTTGCCTTATCCGATAAAGCAACTTTCAGGGCCAGCTTTCTGGCTTTTTTCGGCAGAGCAAAACCGTAATCCCTGGGTTTTGGCCCAAAGACCACGCCGCCTTTTCTCCAGAGCGGAGATCGGTTGCTGCCCGCCCTGGCGCGACCGGTCCCTTTCTGCTTCCACGGCTTCTTGCCGCCGCCGCTGACTTCTGCCTTGGTTTTGGAGCCATGTGTTCCCCGGCGCGTTGAAGCCAGATACCAGACCAGCGCTGTTTGAACGACCGGCTCATTTAGTTTTTGCCCAAAAACCTCATTTGACGCCGAGACTTTCCCGGCGCTCTTACCACTCAAATCACATAACGGTAGATCAATCATGCCTCACTCTTTCCCGCCGGTGGCTTAGCAGCTGACAGTCTTCTGATCATCAGAAGATTTCCCTTCTTGCCAGGTGTCGCCCCTTTCAACATAATCAAATTTTTATCCGCATCAATGTTGACGACTTTTAAATTTTTAACTGTTATCATCTCATTGCCCATTCTGCCCGGCATTCCGCGCCCCTTGTAAACCCTCCCAGGCGTAGTGCCG
>JAQTLJ010000010.1 GCA_028714935.1 Candidatus Margulisiibacteriota bacterium
ATAATCGACTTCGTTGATGAACTTGCCCGTCATGGTCGTGGCGGCCAGATCACGCATCCCGCCCAGCCCTGCCGGGTTGAGGAAGAGCGCGCCGGCGTCATCGGCCAGGCCGATAAAAGCTTTGCCCATGCCGAGCGGCCGCGCCCCTACCCCCAGGCGCGTCGGATCAGCCGCGATCCCGATGCCGTATGCCATACCGGTCGCTAACCATAAAAGAACGATCGCCAGCAGCCAATATTTTTTCTTCATTTTTATTCGTTCACCACAACTTTGAATTTATATAACAGCTTGTTGCCGGACGTTATCTGGAAGATATAAATGCCGTTCCCGAGCATACCGCCCTGGATTATCTTGCCGTTGAGCCTGATCTGGTTATAGCCGGCCCGGCCGCCGTCCGTCCCCGCCGCGGCAAACACCATCTTGACCAGTTCCCCGCTCACATTATAGCCATAGAGCGTCACCGGCATATCCTGGGACAATTCATAAGCCACAGTTAATAGCTCTCCGCTCTTTGCCCGCCAGACGATCTTGTCCGTTACCACCTGCTTGGCGATCTTATCATCGGTCACGTTCAAGTCTTCGATCTTTTTCTGGCCGCTGTTATTATAAGCGTCCCAAATATAAGCGGTCAGGTCATAAATACCGTTGGGCAGGCGCCCGGGAAAACGATAAACATTCTGCAGACCGGTTGCGCCCGTCGTCGCCACCAGTGTCTGATCGTCCGCTCGCCGGAGATCGATCTCCGACCTGACAATTAAGCTTCTAATGTTCGGGTTCACCAGTTTGATAGAAAGCTCCGGGTCATAAGGGAAGAAGTCGCCATTCCTCAGGTTCACGCCCGATTCGGCGATCGCCAATATTTCCAAACTGGCCATTTTCACTAAAGTCATCAGCGGCACCACGTCGTACCCGGCGGCGCTGCCGGTCAATCCGACCGGCCCCGCCCGATATTCACCCCGCACCTCGGCGCTGACCGTAAAACCGGGTGCATAAGTAACAGCCGGGATATCAAAAGCGTTGATCATGTACCGTTCGTTCAACCGCGAATTGCCGGTCGGCCCGGAAACGTCGGTCGCGTAACTCTCGCTGGTAGGCGGGTAATAAACATAAACGTTATGGCCGTTAGCTGACGCGGCGGCACCCGCCTCCAGCGACCCGATCAGCCAGTGCTGGGCATTATAATAATCCGCCCAGGTAACAGTCCCGGCCAGCAATAATAATAATAGTAGTAGTAGGAACGATTTCTTCATTTCTGTCCAATTATACTCCAAGTAACGTTGTCGCTGACCGATATTTGATAAGATTTCCCTTTGGCCAGCGAGAAATTCGGGCCATGCCAGTTGCTGGGATTGGTTGTATAAACGACCCGCCCTTCAGCTTTCTGGGCCACATCATTCCATTGGCCGACGAATTCCACCAGGCCGACGCCGATGTCATTGATAATATTATCCGCGCTGGCGATCGTACTGACGTTCCGCCCCCGGATATTCGCGCCAAAAGGGAGGGCGAATGTATTGATGCCGGTCTTCCCGCTCTCCTTGCGGAAGTTGTAAGTATATTTGCCCACGGTCTGCGGCGCTGCCGTGCCGCCTGAAACCCTGACCTGATAATACCTTTCACCGACGCTGGCAACGCTGGTATCGGTATAACTCGTCCCAGTAACGCTGCCCGCCAGAAGCGAAAAGACCTCATTGCTCCCCGCTGCCCAAATATTATAGCTCGTACCATTCCCTGTCCAGTTCAGCACCACATTGCCGCTGATATCAAAGGCAATGGTCAAATTATCGGCCGAACCGCCGCCCCCCCCGAGACCCACAATATTGGAAATATACGACCAGTTCCCAACAGTATCCCTGGATTTAATCCCAAAATGCATCGGCTGACCGACCGGCACGCCGGTTATAGTCACACTTTGGTTAATGCTGTAAGCCAGCGGCGCAGGAATTGCCGGCGCGGGAGTAAAATATGCCGCGATGGAGACCGCTGGCCCCCAATTAGAAACCAACAGGGGGTTGGTTTCCCCGGAAATGAACGGGCTGACCGGGTAATCGACCAGCGCTTCATTGGAAACCCTGATATCATATTGCGTGCAAGTTGTTATCGCTCCATAACGGTCTGTGTCATAGGGCGCGCTCCAGGAGAGGAAAAGGGTAGTCCCTTCGGTCGTCGCCTGCAGGTCGGTGATCGCCACCGGGATATTCTGATCGGCGGTTTGGGGGATCAGGTAGGGGCCGCCGGTCGTCCAGGTGCTGTTCCCATAATCAGCCGCCGCCCTGATCCTGACCATTACATATTTATTGTCATCAGTCTGCGCCAGGGTCAGAGTGCTTGTTTTGGTTGATCCGGTATTAACATCCGCCGCGTGGCGGGTATTGGTGACGGTCGCTGTCCGGTAACTGTTAAAAGTGAACGGCCCGCCGCTCCCCGACTCCGGGGAACTTACTTCGAAATTATACCAGCGGCCATGGATGGCGGAATTGGCGTTGATCGTAATGCTGGGTGAACCGCCCGGCGAAGCCTGGTGCGGCGTGACCGTCCCCAGCGTCGGCGGGGATGGGATCGCTTGCTGCAAGACCGTTGAAGTATTGTTCAAGCCGTGGCTAGTTGGCAAAGGCATGATATTACCGTCATAGTTCGCGGTTACTAAATTTGTCTCTCCAAAGTAGGCCCCGCCCGCTTGAATAACGGCGTTATTCCAGACGCGGTAGTAAATATTGCTGCCGGATGTGAATTGGCCGCTCGAAGCCGTGTAATCATGGAAAAACTTGCCCGCCGCGCCGGTAAAACTGTTCCAGGTATCGGTATCATTGCCAACATATTTCACGGCGCCGACCAGGACATCATCGCCGTAGCCGGGATCATTGATATCGCCGTTGCTTCCCACCCAGTAGCACTCGACGGCGTAGCCGGATGTCAGCTGGGTTGAACCATCGCTGTCATAACAGGTCGTGCCGTCGCTCCCGGAGTCGAAAGTAAATTTGCCGCTGCTATAGCCGCTGGGCGTGAAACCTGCCCGCAGGGCGATATTACCGGCCAGGGCCGGCGTGCCCAGCGCTACGATCAGCGATACGGCCAATAACCTCCTTATAATCGAAAATCTTTGCTTCATATCAATTCCTCCCTTTTAATATGGCGGCGGATATATCCAGGTGTCCGCGGCCGAATGTTTCTTGATCCAAAAACCGTGTTTAAACGTCAAACCCGGCAGCGCTGTTCCGCTCCAGCTGTTTCCGCCTTCATAATTTTTTGAGCACCAGCCGCTGTCCCATTGCCAGACCTGATCGCCGGTGCTGAAAATACCGTTCAAGCCGCTGGCCGTCCAGGCCGCTGTCCCAGCAAAACTGTTGCCGAAAAAGAAAAGCTCGTCAGTGTTGAAACCGACGCTCTCGCTGCTCGCCAAAACTCGGCCGACAAAAGTGATTTCTTCCGTGGTCGTAAGTGATTTTATCCAGTAGCCGCGGTTTTTGACCATCTGGTCGTCGGACAGGCTGCCTGACCAGCTTGAGCCGTTGTATCCCTGGCTCCCCCAGCCGCCGCCCCCTTCATAATAGCACCAGACCTGCGCCGTGCCGGCGCCAAATTGCGCGCCGATCACTGAATTGATGCTGAGATCGTCGGGCGCCAGCGGCAGGGCGATCAACTCCAACTCTGGCGGGTAAGCCCCGATCGAATAATTAACCTTGCCGACCGCTTCGGCTGTCGTCAGCAAGCTCTTAGCGGAGCCGGGCAGCAAAGCCTTGTAGTAAGCTTCCGGACTGCCGGTTTTAACCTGGCTGAGGTGCAGGACATATTTATTCGGGTAATGGGTTTCAAAGCCGCCGGCGATCACGGACGATTCGACCGACTGCCAGCCGGTGACTTCATTGGTATAACTGCCGCTGCCGTCGCCAAAGATGACATAAACATCCGGCGTGACATTCTCGGTCCAGTAAACCCTGACCGCGCTGCCGGTCGTGTCGGCTTCCCGGCTGATGTAAAGTAAAAAAGCCCCGGCTGGCGGCGGCGTGATGGTAAAAGTTCCATCTGATTCGTCGGTCACAGTGGTTGCGTCTTTGATCGCCTCGATCCTAACTTTGGCGCTGGTCGACGGCCGGTTCGGTACTAACCAGGGGTACTGCCGACTAGTGCCGGTAACCTCATCGGTTATTATCTGGTAGCCGTAAGCCTCATCGGTCGTGTAGTAGAGTTGGAAAGTTTCGGGGCTCCCGCTCGCCTCCCAGGTAATATCGTACGTGTTGCCCGCTTGCCAGGTTTCACCGCCGTTCGGGGTCCTGACCTCGACCGTCACCACCCCCAAAGGCACAAAACCGTCATAGCGTCCCATTTCTGTTCCGGCGGGTGTGCCGCTGTCGATGCACGGGGAACCCTCATACAAGCGGTAATCATTGCCGGCGGCGCTGACAAACTTGGGATCGGCCGAGATCGTGCCGACACCCGTTATAGAGGATGGATTCCAGTTCAGCTCACTGCCCCAACAATCGTCATAAGTGGAATTAAGGGACCCGCTCTGCCTGAGTATCCCCCGGCTGCCGGTATCCGGCGTCGAGCCATCGGGCTTATTGGAAACAATATTGTTCAGCGTGTCGGCCGTCCCGGTCCAGAAGGAGACGCCGATCTGGTTGTCAACAATGGTATTTTTGCTTATTTCAAGTTCATTTACGGCCCGGCGTAAAATTGTGTTGACCCCATAGTCAAAACCTCTGATCTCATTGTTGCGTATCGTGCCGCTGGCATTACAATTATTCGCAAAGATACCGCTGCCGCTGTCAACGGCCGGACTCTTTGCGATCAAATTATTTTTGATCTGATACCCTTCGCATGCGCGGTCCAGGTAAACGCCATTAGCTGCCGCTGCCGAACAGCGGATGTCGTTATTCAGGACATCGGCCAAACCTAAAATATGAACTAATCCATAGCTCGACGCTCCGCCCGCGCTAATGATCCCAAAACCTTCCAGCGTCGTTATCTGACCAAGAATCACGACCTGCGAACCGGTCGCGTCAATTGTTGCCGTGACACACGGGCTGGCGATCGAGCGCAAGTGCTGATTCTGCGCCAGGCCGAGCGGAAGAACCTCCCCGTTGGCCGCATCGTATATTCCGGCCGCGGCATTTACCGTATATTCGGTCGTGCCTAACGCATGGGTCAACGTTTTCCATGGATTAGCGGCTGAACCGTCGCCGGCGCTGTCGCTGCCGGCAACCGGATCAACCCAGCTTTCCGGCGTTACGGCAGAAACCGCCCCGATCGGCGGAAATTTCCCCTGGTAGGTTCCGCCCTCCCCGGCTGATGCGCAGGGTGAATCGGAACAGATCCGGTAATCCTGCGCTTCCGGGCTGACGAAACGCGGATAATGCGAGATATCATTGCTGGCGCTTACGCCCCCCAGATACATCGCGTTGACGTTCCAGATATCGTTGTACGATGAAGTGACCGTCCCGCCGGACTCCTCGGAAATACCATAGGCGACGGTAAATGCTCCGAGCCGGGGCGCGCCGCAAATAATATTATTTTTCGCAGTCACCGTCCCGCCCGATTTCATATGAATGCCGTATAAATTGTTAACCAGAGTATTATGGTTCAAATTATCGTACGCATCATATATCCCGTATGTAAATCCTCTGATCTCGTTCGTCCCGATCGTCGTCGCGATCGATTCTCTGATCCCGTTCCCCAACCCATCGCCGCTGATCAGGTTATCCACAACTTCAACCTGCCCCCGATAAATACCGTAATGATTTGAGGCGGCTGTCACTTCGATCGTATTTCTCTGTATATATGAGACATCGCTATAACGGGGACCCCACGCCCCTTCAGTAATACCGACACTGGCAGCATGGAACCAGTTATCGGAGATATAAGTATCGCCGTAATCGACTAGATTGACGGAATGGCCGTTGACGACTGTCACGCCGGTGCCGGTATAGAAATGGTTGCGCGCGATCCGGCCGCTGCCCAGCATTTCAATGCCGGCTGTCGCGATCAATGTGCAGCCTTCGACGGTTGTCAACTGGCCGGTAGTGATCGCCCGGGCTGTCCCCTCGATCGTTGCCGCAATGCTCGGATCCGCTTCTGACCGAATAACCTGCCACTGCGCCAGCTCCAGCGGTAATGTTTCGCCGTTCGCCGTATCGTATAGACCGGCTTTGACATGGACCGTGTATTCGGTAGTGCTAATTGCATAGGTCAGAGTTTTCCAGGGATTGCCGGATGATCCGTCGCCAGCGCTGTCGCTCCCTGCAATGGCATCGACCCAACCTTCCGCCCCGATCCCGGAGCTGGCGCCGACCGGAGCGTATCTTCCCTGGTAGGTTCCGCCCAACCCAGCCGAGGCACAGGGGGAATCGGAAAAAATGCGGAAATCGCTCGCGTCCGAATTGACGAAGCGCGGACAGCGGGCGATATCGTTCGATCTAGTAATTGAGCCGTAGGTCTCATAATGCGGCATGATAACGTTCCAATAATTATTGTATTGCGAAGTGACTGTCACGCCGTAATTCCTGATGCCGTGGAACAGGGGTGTCGCCTTGCCCAGACGAGAGCCGTAGCCGCAGACAATATTATTGTAAATATTGCAGATGCCGCCGTATTCTGTGATGAAGCCATAAAGGTCACCGGTCGCCACACTATCGTTCTTGCCGATCAAGGTATTATTATAGATATTGCCCGTTGTAACCGGCGAGCCGATCGGATCGATCCGCATCCCGTACCGGAAACTCCTGACTTCGTTCGAGCTGATGTCGCCGTCATAGCAATTCATCGCCCTCAGGCCGTTTACGCCGCCAAAAATAGTGTTGTTCATGATCTTGAACTCATCGCAGGCGGTGTTGTAGATACCGGTGCCGTAGCTCGAGTCCGCCTCAATAGTGTTGGCGTCTATTATCACGTAATCTGCTGAAATGGAATAAATACCATACCAGAAACTCTTGATCCGATTATTCTGCACCGTGACCCCATCGCAGTCAGTGCTGATAAAAATGCCGTAATAAGTGCCGGCGCTCGAATTATAGGCCCAAATCGTATTGCCGCTGATCAGGCTTGAATCCGCTCCATCGGCAAGAAAGACCGCGTTTCCGTCGGAATTGCCGCAGGAGATGTAATTATTCAATATCCTCGATTGTCCCACTAGGCAAACAGCCCCGTCGGAGCCGGTCGGCCCGGTCGTTTTGACCGAAAAGCCCTCCACCGTAGTGTTCATTTTCATCAACAGAACCCGTCCGCTGGCCGCCTCGAGCGTTGCCGCCCTGGCAGCGCTCGCTTGAGACAACAGCTGCACTCCCGCCTCAACCGTGATGGGAAAAGTTTCGTGCGACCCGACCATCGAGGCATTATACTCGCCGGTCGCCACATGGACAGTGTCCCCGGTAGAGACCATGCTCAGAGCGTATGTGATCGTCTGCCAGGGATTTTCCGGAGCACCGGCGCCAATAACATCGCCTTCGCTGGTGGCCGCGTCGACGTAATAATCACGCCGGCTGGTCAACGTAAAATTACCGTCGCTCTCATCCGAACCGACATTGCCGACGCCGTCATAAGCGATCACTTTCACTTTCGCTTCCGTTGTCGTGACATTCGGCGTCCGCCAGCGATAGCTCCCGTCATTGGCTTCTTCTGACGTGATCGTCGTCCAGCTCGCCCCGCTGTCCAAGGAATACTGTAAAACGATCGCAGCGACAGTCCGTTCATCGGTCGCCTGCCAGGTAATGTTGTAAAACGCATTGCCGTACCAGGCCTCGCCGCCGTCCGGCGCTTCGACCGTCACCACCGGGGCAAGGAAATCAGCGTCAATTGTAAAACTGCCGGCGCTTTCCGCGGAGCCCTGCAGGCCGGCCACGTCAACGGCTATGACTTTAACCCTGGCCTCGCTGGTCGGGGTATTCGGGATAAGCCAGCTGAAACGTCCGTCATTGGCTTCGTTGCTGGCGATCCCGATCCAATCCGCCCCGGCATTGATCGAATATTGAAGAGTGATCGACTCGACAGTGATATCATCGGTCGCTTCCCAGGAAATATCGGCGTAACTGCCGGCCATGACCAGCTCACCGCCGGTCAATGATTCCAGCGTTGTTACCGGCGGCACGGTATCGTCGACGATCCGGAAGAAACCGGTGCTTTCGTCTGTAACTGTGCTGCCGATCGCCTCGATCATTATCTTGGCCTGTGTAGTCACTTCATTGGTCACCAGCCAGGAATAAGATCTGGCCCCTCCTGCCACCTCACCGCTGATCAAATGATAGCCAACCGCCTCGCTGGTCGAATAGTAAAGCTTGAAACTGTCAGGCGGGCCGGACGCCTCCCAGGTGATATTTTTATATATACCCTGCTGCCAAATCTCGCCGCCGTTCGGCGTCCTGAGATTGACCGTCACGATCTTATAATACTGGTAACAACCCATGTCCGTCCCTTCGGGGGTGCCTTTATCGATACAGGGCGAACCGGTAGACAGGCGAAAATCATTATTAGCGGCGTCATAGAATAATGGGTCGGCAGAAATCGTCCCGACGCCGGTGATCGATCCCGGGCTCCAGTTGGTCAGATTATTCCAGGAATCATCATAAGTGGAAGTGACATCAGGCGCCGAAGAGGTCGGCCGGTAGACTCCCGTGCCTGCCGGCAAACCGGTCGGGTTGCAGGAAATAATGTTGTTTTTAAGCCGGAACTTGCCCCAGGCATTCCCCTGACAACGTACCCCGTAAGATGTATTATTGACGATCGTATTATTAATTATATTCAGCGTGTAGCTGCTGTCCCAGACCTGGGCGTATATCCCCCGGTCAAAACCGCGGATCTCATTGGTGCAGATGTTACCGGAGTAATTAGCGTCGTTAAAATAAATGCCGTTGCCGGTCCCGTCCGCCCCTTTGATGAGATTGTGCTGGATCATGTAGTTGTTATGGTACTGGTTGATAAAAACGCCGTAGCCGCTGGAATCGGCTTCGATCGTATTCTGGTCAATAAACAGGCCGTCATTATAGCGCAGGGTCGTGACCCCCCGGCCGCTGGAGCCGGTGCGCAGATAATTGTTCCTGACCTTGCTGTCCTGGCAGTAACGCTGGAGATAGACGGCGAAACTGTTAATGCCGAAAACGACTATCGAATTGCTTTCGATCGTCAGGCTGTTCAAGCTGTCAGCCGCGGCGCCGGCCGCCATAACGCCGCTGGCCGAGGTATTACCGACGACCCAGATCCGATTCCCCTTGATTAAGCTGTTATCGGCTTCCATACTGACGTAAATACAAATAGCTCCGGTGGCTGTGCAGGTCACAGTATTGGTCAGGACTTCCGCCTTTCCCAACAAGTAGACCGCACCGTTGACCCCGGTCGGCCCGGGTGATTTAACGGTAAAGCCCTCTAAAGTCGAATCAGTATTCAAAGTCAGCACGCGGCCGCTGGCCGCTTCAATTGAAGCTGAATTGTCGACCCCATTTGCCAGCAGATGAACGCCGGCTGGAACCGTGATGGGGAAAGTCTCGACCGAGCCGGACATCGCCGCCGTATACCGGCCGGCGGCGGCATGAACGATATCGCCGGCCGTGACTTTGGTCGTCGCGTAAGTAATCGTCTGCCAGGGGTTGCCCGCGCTGCCGTCACCGACGACGTTGCCTTCGGTCGAGCCGGCCTCCACGTAATAATCTTGACGCCGGATAATCGTAAACACGCCGGCGCTTTCATCCGAACCGGTATTACCGACAACGTCGGTCGCGATCACTTTAATCTGGGCCTCGGTGGTCGGCACATTCGGCGCCAGCCAGGCATACCGCCCATCGTTTGCTTCTTGGCTGGCGATGTTAATCCAATCAGCTCCGGCATTGATCGAATACTGAAGAGTGATCGATTCGACGCTGATGTCATCGGTCGCTTCCCAGGTGATAATGTTATAAGTGTTGCCGAGCACCGTCTGCCCGCCGGTCAGCGACTCAAGAGTGATCAGCGGAGGCGCGGTGTCATTGACAATATTGAAGAAGCTGTTGCTCTCGTTGGTCACCGTGCTGCCGATCGCCTCGATCCGCACTTTCGCTTTCGTGGTCGGCTCATTCGGGACCAACCATGAATAGGACCGCGCTTCGCCGGTCACCTCACCCGAGATCAACTGGTAGTTCAGCGCTTCGCTGGTCGTGTAATAAAGTTTGAAAGTCAGCGGCGACCCGGTCGCTGCCCAGCCGATCTGTTTGTTCGTGCCGACCTGCCAATATTCGCCGCCGTTCGGGGCCGTGACTGTGACTGACAGACCGGAAGCGTCATAAGCTCCCCGCTCCGTTCCTTCGGGCGTGCCGCTGTCGATGCAGGGCGAATCGGCCAGAAGATGGTAATCATTGCTGACCGCGTCAACAAACCGGGCATCCAGCGAAAAGTCCCCTTCGCCGGAACTGACGTTATACCAGTCATCATCATTGGCGTAAATATCATTGTATTCTGAATAAACATGCGCGCCTCCATACTGGTAAATCCCGATTGTACTTTCGGAAGTCGCATAGCCGCCAATTTTGGAAGCAATTATATTGTTGCGGTAATAAGTCCAGCCGTCGGGATAAGAGAAGACTCCGTTCAGGTTCTTAACCACTGTATTGCATTCTACCGTCGTAACTGAAAATTGCCCCCAATTATATTCATAAATCCCGTAATAAAAACCGCGTACCTCGTTGCGATAAATATAAGTGCCGTCATACTCAATATATATTCCTATGGAATATGGAAAATAATTGCCCCAGATCACATTCTGGATCACGCGGCAATTCTGGTAGGTGTTGTAGATGGCGATAACCGTAGCGTAATTGGCCGCATCAATCCGGTTGTTCTGGATAGTAACAGCGCTCCCCGCTGTCTCAATCACATAATTCGCCCCGTCGCCCAAGATATAAAAGCCTTCCAGTGAGCCATGCGAACCGATCGTTAAGATCGTATCCGCCCCAAGACTGTCCTCTTCAATGGTCGCCAAATGCGTCTGGCTGGCGATAATTTGGCGCTCGGAAAAAGCGATGGGAAAAGTCTCGCTGGAACCGCTCATTGAGGAAGAATATCTGCCCGGCGCCACATGGATCACGTCGTTATCTGAGCTTCTGGCGATCGCCCAGGTGATCGTCTGCCAGGGATTGCCGGCGCTGCCGTCGCCAATAACGTTCCCCTCGGTAGTGCCGGCATTGACATAATAGCTGGCTGCCTGCGCCGTACCGCAGGCCAGCAAGCATAAAAATAAGCAAAAGAACAACAGCTTTTTCATCTGTTTATTACCAGCATTCTATCCGAGTTCGCTTCCTTTGTAAACCTACTCCAGTTCGTCAACCGCTAGCCTGTATTCCCGCACGGCCTTCCCGACGCTACCGGCGTCACTCCCGATAACCACCGCAGAAAGCAGCAAACCTTTCGCTCCCGTATCGGCGATGATCGCCACTTCCGAAGCCTTGATCGAGCGCTGGGTCGGGATAATGACCGGAATACCGGCCGACAGAACGATGGAAATGTAATTTTGCAGGTCCCCGACCACCAGTTCTTTCCCTTCGCCGGAAACCGGGATGATCGCCGCATCCAGCGCTTCCGCCTTTACCTTGGAGATCTCGATCAACGCATCAACGCTGAACCGGCTGTCAAGCGACAGGACCCTTGAGACCCTCTTCATTTCTTGCAAATAAGCCGGCACCCCTTCCAGTCCCGCAGTAAAGAAATCAAAGCCGAGCTTAAGGATCTCTTTCACTTCTTTTTCATTGCCGGCTTTACCACCGTTTATGGCGATCCCGACCGGAACATTGACCTTGTCCAGTACCTTCTTCAAACTTTCCTTTTTCCCTCCAAGACCAAGCAATAACGCATCCGCGCCGGAGGAAACAGCCGCTGCGGCCAGTTCCAGGTCATTTTTCGGCAACGCAACGATCAGCGTCATTTTATTTTTATTCAGCAGGTCAACTAACTTTGGCATAGCTCGCCTCCTTTTTCCTCACCCCTTTTATTCCCCTCTCCATCTTCGATGGAGAGGGGGGACGGTTTAGCGTCAGCGGGTGAGGATCACATCCACAATACTTTTGCATGTATAGATTAAACTTTTTCGCCATTTGCCGACTCTCACGATAGCCAATTCGAAAATCTTGGTAATAGAAAGGAATTCCCGACTCTTTACCGATCTCTTCTCCGATCTGCCTTAAAAGTTCATGTTTTTGAAACGGGCTGATAAGCAAGGTCGTGCTGAAACAGTCATACGCGAGGTCCCTGGCAAATTGGGCGGTTCTTCTCAAGCGGACCCGGTAGCAATTTTCGCAGTTACCCGGCTCCAGCTCAAGATCGTTCGGCTGATAGATCACTTTCAACCCTACCGCGGTCGCGTAATACTCCATCATCAGGAGTCTCTTTTCATACTCCTCCCGCGGCCGGATATTGGGATTATAGAACAGGCCTTTGACCTCAAAGCCCTGATCGACAAGGCTTTTATGGACGTAGGTCGTACAGGGACCGCAGCAGGTATGCAGCAGTAGTTTACGCAAGGCCGAGGCCTTTCAGGACCTTTTTGATCTCTTCTTTTTCTTTGTCGTTCGGTTCGACCAGCGGCAGGCGCGGCTTGCCGGCCGGCTGGCCGATCAATTCCAATGCGTATTTGACCGGCGCCGGGTTGGAGGTAATGAACAGTACTTTGAATAGCGGCATTAGCCGCAAATGTATCTCTGTCGCTTTGTTCACATCGCCGGCGTGGTAAGCGTTGACCATCTGAGCGATCTCTTTCCCCGCGATATGCGAGGCAACGGAAATGATCCCGACCGCGCCAACCGACATCATCGGCAGGGTCAGCGAATCATCGCCGCTCCAGATGGTGAAATCTTTCGGGCACAACTGTCTGGCCGCAGAAGTCTGGTCCAGGCTTCCCGCCGCATCTTTGAGGCCGATCACGTTTTTACAATCCATTGCGATCCTTGCCGTCGTTTCCGGCGTCATGTTAATTCCGGTTCTCCCTGGAATATTGTAAATAATGATCGGCAAAGACGTGCTGGCCGCGACCGCTTTGTAGTGCTGGTACATCCCTTCTTGCGACGGTTTGTTATAGTAAGGGACAACGACCATCAGGCCGTCAACGCCGATCTTTTCCGCTTCTTTGGAAGATTTGATCGTGGTTTCGGTTGAATTCGATCCCGTCCCGGCAATGATTTTGCATTTCCCTCCGACCGCTTTTTTTACGGTCCGGTAAAGTTCATATTCCTCTTCATGAGTTAAAGTCGGTGATTCACCGGTTGTCCCATGCACGACCAGTCCCTCGGACCCGTTTTTGACCAGGTAATCCGCCAACTCCTCCGCCCTTTTCCAGTCGACTGACAGGTCGGCTTTGAATGGCGTCACCATTGCAGTTAAAACTCTACCCAAATTGGCCATATAAATACCTCCAAAGTAATTATAGCATGGAAATTGATTGGGCGAATTGCAGAATCCTTTCTATTTACATCCACCCCATCCCTTTAAAGAACAGCCAAACCGCCAAAATTGCCATGCCTCCGTGGAAGACCACCGCCCCCCAGAACTCCGCGCTGGTGAACTTGGTTTTCCCGGTGGAAAGCTCATGCGCAGTTGATATCCCGCAGCCCAAAGACAGTACCAAAGCGACAAGCGAACCAATTAACCACCACATTTGTAATTCCCCCCTTTTCTAACTTTCCTGTAATTCTAATGATTATTTGCATTTATTTCAACCTAAATGCCTTCTTTCTTTCCTTTATCTACCTGAAATTTTTCCCGTTTTTTAACGATAAATAATACAGATAACCATGCCCAATCCACTAAGTGATGCCCTTAGAGGCCCAAGATTTAGAGTTAACGCCGGCCGCAGAGCTGATACTCCCCCGGTGCGGTTTACACCGACTTTTAATCCCCGGGAGATACTGACCAAATTATTCCGCGGCGAGCTTTCTGCTGCTGACCTCCAGCGTGCGATCTTCATCGATACCTTGCACGGCCAGGGCCTGATGCGCCAGCTGGCAAAAATACTCAGGCCGCGCAGCACGGGCCGTGATTCCTTCGAATTCGGGAAAAACTTATTTGGGGCCTTTTTCGACTTTGGGCTTGAGACGGAATTTTTCAAAGACCACGATACGGCGGAATTCGATTCTCATAAAACTGCATATGCCCCCATTACTCTCCGGGCAATGGCCAGAGATTATTCAGCCAGCCCGCCGAATAAACAGGGCAACCAGAGGGAGACAGAGGAATTACTGAAAGCGTGCAGGAAGTGGACCGAAAAAGATCCGACTAGAGCCCCGGAGATATTAGATTTGTTAGCCTTGATCGCTCCGTCAGGACACAAAGGAGCGCTGGCCTTCGTTGAGGACTGCTACCAACGGCTTGTTATCGACCTGCGGTCCGGCCGCACCCCCAATCCTGAACTGGTAATAGCTTATCAGCTTGCCCTGCAAAAATTAAACCTGCCCCCCAACGGGCCAAAGGATTTTTTACATCAGCTTCCACCGATACTTTTTGCCCATGATGACCGATCAACATTAAAAGACGGAAGATTATCTGCCATCCTTGACTGGATGAGGATAAACACATCCTCAGACGATCCCCGCGGCCAATTTATTGATGAAGCGGAGCTTATTTCCGAGAGCGCATATTTTTTGGAGAAAGGAAAACCTGAAGACCTTTTGCGCCTGATCATTAATCGTGATGCGGTCAAATATTTCCCCGCTAACAAATTGGCCCCGCTTTTGGATTATCTCAGCGACCAGCTGGGCGAAGGGCACCCGGAATTTTCGCGCTATGTCATGGAGAACACCGCCTTAATATTGCAAAGGATGTTTTCCAAGCACGGCTGGGAATTTCTGAATGATTACATGGCCCCAATGATATTAAACATCTTAAGGAAAACCTTTGCCGCCGGTGATCGCCGGCTTTTAGAGTTCATGTTCCTTATTTTTGAGCTCGAATCCCCTTCTCTGGAAGTCCACTTTTGCCAGTTGCTTTATGAGAAAGGCTTCACTAGTGTCGGGGAAATTATTAAAAGAGCCGGCCGGATCACCGAGCTGCAAAAACAAACGATCGAAACCGCCTACGCTCTACTGGAGGGAGGATTTTTCAAGAAATATCGGCTCCCGGAAAGGGACGAGCCCGGCTTTAGCAATCTGGACCTGCAGATGGGATTTGATTTTGTAAAAAATTTGCGCCAGGCCCTGGTCGATATCTATAAGCCCAGCGGGCAAGCTTCTTTCCGGTTTCTTTATCATACTTCCCGGCCGATAGTTAAAGCCACCATGCGAAAATATATCGATCATGGGGATCCAGCCTTGAAAAAGTATGCCATTACGGTCATGA
>JAQTLJ010000011.1 GCA_028714935.1 Candidatus Margulisiibacteriota bacterium
TTGATGACCGGCTGACAGCGGAAGATAATCTTCGTTTTCACGGTTATTTGTACCATATGGACCGCGGCCTGATCAATAAAAGGATTGCCGAGGTCATGGAATTGGTCGAGCTTTACGACCGCCGGAAGGATTATGTGAAAAAGTTTTCCGGCGGCATGAAGCGGCGGCTGGAGATCGCGCGCGGCTTGCTGCATTGCCCAAAACTCCTTTTCCTGGACGAGCCGACCCTGGGGCTTGACCCGCAGACGCGCCTGCATATCTGGGAATATATCCTGAAAATGAGGCGGGAGGCGGGACTATCGATCTTCATGACCACCCATTATATGGAAGAGGCTGAGGTCTGCGACCGGATCGCGATTATCGACCACGGCAAGATAGTTGACCTGGATACGCCGGCAAAATTAAAAGAAAAGCATGCCGAACCGACACTGGAACGGGTCTTCCTGAAAATAACCGGGCGGGAAATTCGCACGCAGGCCGGCGAGTCTGCCTGGGTGCAGTGGATGAGGCGGCCATGATGGGCGATTTCTGGGCAATATATATCCTTTGGTTGAGGGACTTGAAGCACTACTGGTATGATAAGACCAGGATCATCGCTTCGCTCGGCCAGCCGCTTTTGTTCCTCTTTGTCCTGGGGACGGCGCTTTCACCGTCTTTTAAGGGACCGGTCGGGGTGAATTTTTCTGAATTTATTTTTCCCGGGATAATTTCCATGACCGTTCTTTTCACTTCGATCTTTTCGGCGGTGTCAATTGTCTGGGACCGGGAGTTCGGCTTCTTGAAGGAAGTCCTGGTCGCGCCGGTCTCGCGCTGGACGATCGTGATCGGCAAGGCGCTGGGGGGTTCAACGGTCGCCGTGATCCAGGGGTGCATTATGCTGCTCCTGGCGCCGCTGGTCGGGGTCAAGTTATCCGTGTTGATCGTTATTCAAGCCGTCCTGATCATGTTCCTGATCGCGGTCGCCATCACCGGCCTGGGGATCACCATCGCCGCCAGGATGAAGGAGATGGAAGGGTTCCAGATGGTGGTCAATTTCCTCATCATGCCGATCTTTTTCCTTTCCGGGGCGCTGTTCCCGCTCGACCAGCTGCCGGACTGGCTGGCTTTCCTGACGCGGATCGATCCCTTGACCTACGGCGTTGATCTGCTGCGCGGCGTTATACTTGGGGTCAGCGCTTTTCCGCCAGCCTTGAGCCTGACGGTCATCCTCTGTTTTACCTTTGTGATGTTTGCCGTAGCGGTCATTGAATTCAATCTAGCGGAATGAAGGCCGATCGCCGACCTTAAGGCCGCTGCTTTTTATCTCGCCGGCGTTCAGTTCGATCACCCGGTCAAACCTTTCGTTCGACCTTATCGGTAATTCCGCTTTCCGGCCGGAGCAAGGAAAATTCTCGGTCAATTCGATCACCCGTCCGTTCCTCAGCCAGATAATATCCAGCGGGAACTTCATTCCCGCCATGCAGAAATCAACATGCACTGCTTGCGGAAAAACAAAGAGCATGCCGTGATCTTCGGCCAGCTTAGGGCGATTTGACAGGCCGGACCATCGTTTTTGAGGCGTATTAGCTACTTCCAGCAGATAGGTCTTTTGACCGATCTCTGCCTGGATGAACCGGGCCGGTTCCTGCGGGCGGGGCACGACCGTGCTCATCAGAACGACCAGACAAAAACAATAATTCTTGAGCTTCACGCTGCTATTATACCACGGCTTAAGCCGGTTGATTTACGGTCGAATTTTTGCTATTATCAACCAGGAAAGGAAGTTTAAATGTTTGAAGCCGAGGTTAAAATTACCCTCAAAAAAACAGTCGCTGATCCTCAGGGTCTGACTATCAAGCATGCTTTGGAATCGCTGGGTTTTACTTCCCTGGAACAGGTCAGGATGGGGAAGTTCATTACGATCCAAATAAAGGCAAAGGATAAGGCGCAGGCGCAGGCAGAGGTGGAGGCAATGTGCGCCAAACTCCTGGCTAATCCGATCATTGAGGATTACACAGTCGAGGTAAAATGAAATTTGGAGTCATTGTTTTCCCCGGGTCCAACTGCGACCAGGACTGTTTTCACGTTGTTAAGAACGTCGTTAAACAGCCGGTCGAATATATCTGGCACAAGAATACCGGGCTGGATAATTTTGACTGCGTCGTTATTCCCGGCGGCTTCAGCTACGGCGATTACCTCCGCTGCGGCGCGATCGCCAGGTTTTCCCCGATCATGGAGTCGGTCATTAAATTTGCCAAGGCCGGCGGTCTGGTCATCGGCATCTGCAACGGTTTCCAGGTCCTCTTGGAAGCGGGACTGCTGCCCGGCGCCATGCTGCGCAACAAAAACCTTCACTTCATCTGCAAATTCGTTGAATTGAAAGTTGAGGCGACTGACACGCCGTTCTCTTCGAAGTATAAGAAAGGGGAGATCGTCCGGATCCCGAACGCCCATAACGAAGGGAATTATTATATTGATGATAAAGGTTTGGCGGAGTTGAAAAAGAATAACCAGATCGTCTTCCGCTACGTCAGCAATCCCAACGGCGCGGTTGACGATATCGCCGGGATAGTCAACCAGAAACGCAACGTTCTCGGCATGATGCCGCATCCGGAGCGCTGCTCTGAAGCTGAATTAACGTCAACCGACGGCCGGCCGATCTTTGAATCCATTGTGGGATGGTTAAAACAACATGGTAGAACGTAACATTTATTGTGCCCTTGGTCTGAATGACCAGGAATATCAGAAGATCGAGCAGATCATGGGGCGGGAGCCGAGCTCGACCGAGCTGGCCATGTTTTCTGTTGAATGGTCGGAGCACTGCGGTTATCCGCGCTCGCGCAGCCTACTCGGACTTTTTCCCAAAGAAGGGAAATACCAGGCGATGATCGGTGAGGATTCGGGCGGGATATTTTACGCCGACACGGCGATCGTCTTTAAGATGGAAAGCCATAACCACCCGTCGCAGGTCGAACCGAAGCAGGGGGCGGCGACCGGGGTGGGCGGGATCATCCGCGATATTTTTACCGCCGGCGCTAAGCCGATCGCTTCGCTTGATTCACTCCGCTTTGGGCCGCTGACCGAGCCTTATAACCGGTTCTTGCTGAAAGGGGTCGTTGACGGGATCGCTTTCTACGGCAACTGCCTGGGCGTCCCCACGGTTGGCGGCGAGGTTTATTTTGACGAGTCCTACAGCGGCAACTGCCTGGTCAACGCGATGAGCATCGGTATTTGCCCCAAGGATCAGCTAGCCCGCGCCAGGGCCTTCGGGGTCGGCAACTCGATCATGTATGTCGGCTCAAGTACCGGGCGCGACGGGATCGGCGGCTGTTCGGTCCTGGCTTCGCATGAGTTCGGCGAAGGGGAAGAGAAACGTCCGACCGTCCAGATCGGCGACCCGTTCACGGAAAAGTGCCTGATCGAAGCGACGCTGGAAATGCTGGCCACCGGCCACGTGGTCGGCATCAAGGATATGGGAGCGGCGGGGTTGACCTGTTCCTCGGCGGAGATGGCGCACGCCGGCGAGTCCGGGATGGAGATCGACCTGGACAAGGTGCCGCTCCGGGAAGAGGGGATGGAAGCCTACGAGATCATGATGTCGGAATCGCAGGAGCGGATGCTGGTCTGTGTTAAAAAAGGGAAAGAAGAGGAGATCTCCGACATTTTTAAGAAATGGGACCTGCACGGAGTGGTGATCGGCCAGGTGACTGACGATAAGAATATCCGGGTCAAATACCAGGGGAAAGTGGTCGCCGATATCCAGACCGAAGCGCTGGCCAAAGCGCCGCTTTATCAAATGCCGTTCCAGGAACCGGCGAACCTTAAGGTGATGAATACACTGGACCTTAAAACGATACCGATACCGGCTGACTCTAACCAGGTCTTATTGTCACTCTTATCATCACCCACCATTGCCAGCAAAGAATGGGTCTATGAGCAGTATGACCATATGGTCCAAACGAATACTACTGTTCTGCCGGGCTCTGATGCCTCGGTCTTGCGAATAAAGGGGAAAGAGTGGGGGCTGGCCGCGACTTCTGACTGCAACAGCCGTTACTGTTTGCTTGATCCTTACCGCGGCGCGCAGATCGCAGTGGCCGAAGCGGCGCGCAACCTGGTCTGTTCCGGCGCCGACCCGGCGGCGGTTACTGATTGCCTGAACTTCGGCAACCCGGAAAAGCCGGATCGCTACTGGTACTTCAAGAACTGTGTTATGGGTATTGTTGACGCCTGCAAAGCGTTTAATATCCCGGTCGTTTCCGGGAACGTTTCCTTTTATAATGAGAGCCCCAAAGGGGCGATCAATCCGACGCCGACGATCGGCATGATCGGCATCCTGCCTGATGTTGCCAAACGCTGCACGCAGTATTTCAAGGACGACGGTGATGTGATAATTTTGCTGGGGGAAACAAAAGAAGAACTTGGTGGGAGTGAATATTTAAAAGTAATCCATGGGAAGGTCGCCGGGCAGGCTCCGGAGTTGGATCTCCTAAAAGAAAAGGCGGTCCAGAAAGCGGTCTATGAAGCGATCCAGCAAGGGCTCCTTAACTCTGCCCACGACTGTTCCGAAGGCGGGTTGGCTGTAGCCTTAGCGGAATGTTGTGTTTCTAATAGGGACAAAGCCATCGGGTCCAACATCAATTCGTCATTCGTCATTCGTAATTCGTCATTAAGGAAGGACGCGCTCCTGTTTGGTGAGTCCCAGTCCAGGATTATCATCTCGTGTTCGAAAGATAAAACAGCCAAGGTCGAAGCCTTGGCCAAAGCCAACCAGGTCCCCTGCCAGAAGATCGGTCAGGTCGGCGGGGAAAGCCTGAAGATTGAAGGCTTGATCGACCTGCCTCTCAATAAATTGAACGATGCCTGGCGCGGGGCGCTGAAACAATATGTTTAAGATCATAAAAAAAGAAAAACTGAACGAAAGCGTCACGCGCCTCATTGTGGAGGCGCCGCATATCGCGCGGGCGGCCAGGCCCGGCAATTTTGTGGTCGTTATCCCGGCCGAAAATGCCGAGCGCATCCCCTTAACGATCGCGGACGCCGATAAAGAGCGGGGGACGATCTCGATCATCTTCCAGATCGTCGGCGCGACGACCCGGGTCCTGGATTCTTTGAAAGTCGGCGATGAAATTGCCCATTTGCTTGGCCCGCTTGGAGTCCCTTCCCATATAGCAAAATACGGCACGGTTGTCGTCATCGGCGGCGGAGTAGGCATTGCAGAGATCTACCCGGCAGTCAAAGCGTTAAAGAGCGCGGGGAATAAAGTTATTGCGATCATCGGTGCCAGGTGCAAGGACCTTCTTATATTTGAAAAAGAACTGAGAACTGAGAGCTCAGAACTAAAAATCACGACCGATGACGGAACTTGCGGGCGCAAAGGTTTTGTGTCCGATGAGCTGAAGGATCTGATCGCTTCAGGGGAAAAGATCGATCTGGTTATTGCTGTCGGCCCGGTGCCGATGATGAAGGTCTGCTGTGATGTAACTAAAGCTCATAATATCCGGACCGTTGTTTCTTTAAATCCGCTGATCCTCGACGCCACCGGCATGTGCGGCATCTGTCGGGTCACTGTCGGAGGAAAAACGAAGTTCGCCTGTGTCGAAGGGCCGGAATTTGACGGGCATGAGGTCGACTTCAAAGAGCTGACCGAAAGGCTGAAGGCGTACAAGGACGTGGAGAAGCGGGCGGATGAGCACGTCTGCCGGCTGTTAAGCAATGGCTGAAAAAAAGCAGAGACAACATATGAGAGAGCGGTCCGCGGCGGAGCGGATCCGTGATTTCCAGGAAGTGCCGCTCGGTTACACTCCGGAACAGGCGATCGAAGAGGCCAAGCGCTGTATCCAGTGTAAAAACCCCAAATGCGTCGGCGGCTGTCCGGTAGAAATTGATATCACCGGATTTTTGAAATTTGTAGCCGAGGGGGATTTTGCTTCGGCAGCTGAAAAGATCAAAGAGACCAATGCTTTGCCGGCGATCTGCGGCCGTGTCTGCCCGCAGGAAGACCAGTGCGAAAAAGAGTGTATTCTCGGAGTCAAAGGGGAGCCGGTGGCCATTGGCAGCCTGGAGAGATTTGTGGCGGACTGGGAGCGGGAATCCTCACCCCGTCCCTCGACTCGCTACGCTCGCTCGGGACACCCCTCTCCATCAAAGATGGAGAGGGGAATGAATTTCGACGATAGTCGAAAGAAAGGGGTGAGGATAGCTGTTGTCGGGTCAGGTCCGGCAGGCTTAACCTGCGCCGGCGACCTGGCACGGCTGGGTTATCAGGTGACGATCTTTGAGTCGCTTCACGTGACCGGCGGAGTTTTAACTTACGGCATCCCTGAATTCCGTCTTCCCAAGGCGATCGTTAACCTGGAAGTTGAGTACGTTAAAAGCCTCGGCGTTGAGATCAAGACCGATATGCTGGTCGGTAATGTCTATACGATCGAGGAGCTGCTCAAGGAATACAAAGCGGTCTTTATCGGCTCCGGCGCCGGCTTGCCCAAGTTTATGAACATACCGGGCGAAAATCTGGACGGCGTCTATTCGGCCAATGAATATCTCTTCCGCGTCAACATGATGAAGGCGTGGCAATTCCCTGAATATCTGACGCCGGTTAAGATCGGCAAGAGGGTAGCGGTCGTCGGCGGCGGGAACGTAGCGATGGATTCAGCCCGGGTTTCGCTGCGCCTGGGGGCGGAAGAGGTCACGATCCTTTATCGCCGGACGCATGACGAAATGCCGGCCAGAAAGGAAGAAATAGAGCGGGCGGTGGAAGAGGGGATCGTTTTCAAGATCCTGACTTTACCCATCAAGTATCATGCAAACAACGAAGGTTGGGTCTCGGAAGCTGAATGTATTCAAATGGAATTAGGTGAGCCGGACTCATCGGGCAGAAGGCGGCCAGTAGAAATCCCAAACTCAAACTTCAAAATCCCAATTGACACCGTGATCGTAGCGATCGGCAATTCCCCGAATCCGCTGGTCCCGCACCGGACCCCGAATTTGAAAACGGAAAAGTGGGGCGGAGTGATCGTGACCGCGGCCGGTTTAACCTCGATCCCCGGCGTCTACGCCGGTGGTGACATTGTCCGCGGCGCTGCTACTGTCATATCTGCGATGGGTGATGGGAAAGTGGCGGCCAAGGCGATTCATTCTTTCCTGGGGCCGACCAAATAGTAGAGATTGTCCTTCTTGGAAAAGTAGATATATTTGAACTCCGGGACCAACTCATTGCCGACCAGTCCGATCGGCGTTTCATGAGCATAGATCTTTTTGATCGGCGCTGACACAGCGTAGGTCCTGCGCCCGCCATTGAAGGAGACCTTAAAGATCGAGCGGATCGGCGTGGAGGCGACCGCCCCTTTATTGTCCCGGACAGTGATGAAGAACATGACCTCCGGGTTGATGAGCAAAGCGGGGAGCCCGAAAAAATAAGCCCCGTTCTCCTGGTAGCCGCGGATCCCGGTCCATTTTTTGCTCGTCCAGCGGCTCGGCGCCCCCTGGGTATAATAAAGCGTCGCGTTTTCCACGCTGCTGTTGGCGACGGCGGAGGCGGAAACCAGCAATTTATCCTTCCCTTTAATCGATACGGACACGGTCTCGATATCAGGGAAACTCCCGCCGCGTTTTAATTTATTGTCCAGCCAGCCCCAGATAATGCTCTGCATGTAGGGGAGGAATTGATGCCGGAGATTCGGCAATAAGATCAGTTTCTTCGGCGCGGTTATTTCCGCGTAGCTTTTCTGGAAGGTCGGCAGGTAGTAGCAGTGGTCGTTGGTGCCGGTGATAAAGAGGATCGGGGCGTGCTGGCTCTTGAGAAAATTTTTCGGGTCGATATATGAGTTCCAGCGGGCCAGTTCATCAGCGGTCATAACGGCAAAACGGTCCTGCCAGGTGCAGCCTTCGGGGATGTAGCCGGCGCCAAAGACATTGACCGCGGTTTTCAGGCGCTTGTCCTGCCCGTTGGTCAGCAAGGTGATGACCCCGCCCCAGGAGAGGCCGACCATGCCGATCCGGTTGGGATCAACTTCTTTTCTCTCGGTGAGGAAAGTGATCGCATTGCGCGCCGCGGCGACAGCGTTGACCAAATAGTTGTAACTGAAATCAGGTTTGGTCCTTAATAATATCGAGACGTCCATGTCGGGCCCACCGGACCGGGAACTCCAGCGCTTATCCCCTTTGCCGGGCAGGTCGATGACCAGAACCGCGTAACCACGGCTCGCCCAGGCGACGGTCCGGCCGAGGCTGGCGCCCCCGCCGCCGCCGTGGACTAAAAGTATCGCCGGCAGGTTTCTGGCGTTCTTCGGATAACCGAAATAACCGAAGATCCTGACCGGTTTCCCTTTATAAGGGAGGCTCTGGTAGTATATCTCTTCGATCTTGACCGAGCCGCGCGGGTATGACCGCATGATCTCATAATCCACCTCGCCGGTCGGCATGTTCCAGACGTCGGCAAGAGTGATTGAAAAGACCGGAGTGCTGATCGCCGTTAATAAGGCCAGGATGATGATGATTCGCATGATCTATGATATTATAACATAATTAAATGAAGGCTAAGAAGGCGTATATCAAGGCATTTTTTGGCATGGCGGCCGAAAAGATAAAACAAACGGTCGTCATCTCGCCGATCATTTACCCTGGCCAGTTCGCCAAAGGGGTAAAATACCAAAAATCGGTCCTCGGTTATCTGGCGGCGAATGTCGGGCAGGTCACTTTCATTAAGACCCCGATGACCGAAGCGGCGGTTGCCGATCTGATAACGCTGCTCCCCCAAACGAAGTGCCAGCAGGTGATCTTTATCGGCGCGATCGGCGGGTTGGCCGAAGGGTTGAGGATCGGCGATGTCGTGCTGACCGATCAGCCAAAGCATGTTTATTCCGTCAGATCTATCCATGAAGAGACCGGGCAGAAAATGCGCGCCTTAAGAAAGCAAGGGATCATCGGCGTCGATTTTGAGGGCCGGGGATTCTTTGCGGCGGCAAAAAAGGCGAACCTGACCGCCAAAGCTTATTTTATTGTCACCGACCTGCCGCTCTCCAAACCGTTTTATATGAAGATAACCGCAAAAGACAAAGAGAAGATCAAAGATTCCGTAGGCCAGGTTATCCACGAATGTCGAAGCCGATAAAATATATCGACAAGGTCAAAAGGCCAATAATCGGCCCTTGCCCGTGCGCGGTCGGGCACATCTCCTGCGGGTACACGGTCATCAGCCAGATCCTGGGTTGTCCATACAACTGCAGTTATTGTTTTCTCCATACTTTTTACGGCCGCGATGAGATCGTGATCTACGATAATGAAAAAGACATTCTTGATCAGGTTGCTAATTATTTAGCTAAAGCGAAACAGCCGCTCCGGGTCGGGACCGGGCAGTATTCTGACAGTTTGGCACTGCCGGAAGCGGTCTCCCTGGCCGTTAAACTGGTCAACCTCTTTGCCGGACAAAAAGAACACACCTTTGAGCTTAAAACCAAAAGCGCGAATATTGACCAATTGTTGTCTTTAGATCACCGGGACAGGACGGTTGTCGCCTGGTCAGTGAATCCTGAACAAATAGTCAGAACGGAAGAACTGGGAACGGAAGAACTAAAGAACAGGATTTCCGCGGCGAAAAAATGTGTTGCCGCCGGCTATCCGGTCGCTTTTCACTTTGATCCGATCATTTTATACGACGGCTGGGAAGGTGATTATCAAGCGGTTGTTGACCTGATCTTTTCTACGGTCGGTCCGGAGCACATTGCCTGGATCAGTCTGGGAGCGCTCCGCTATAAGAAAAAACGGTATCCGGAAACGGTCAGGATTGACCTGTTCAGGAAGATGGACCGGTTCATTAGGGCACACTCTAAAGACGTTAAGGTTTATCTCTGCATGGAAAGCCAGGCGGTCTGGCAGGGGTCGGGGATCCCGGAGGGATCAGTGCAGTAAATACGACTGCCGGGGCGGGTTTTCGTTTTGCACCAGGATGCGGGTCAGCAGGTCGACAGAATTGCTCAGCTCCTTCGGCGTGAGGTACCTTTGGCCGGTGCCGTCTCGCAAATTGAGGATAACCAGCCGGCCGGCATGCTGGCTGTAGCCGCCAAGGAATTCCTGCACTTCAGTCTCTCCAAAACTATAGCTGACAGTGGGATCAATAAGTTCGTCGGCGACCGGATTGGTGACCGGGATACCGTGGCAGGGCATGAAAAGGGCGTCGCCATGGTCTCTTTTGGAGGAGGGGAGCCTGCTTCTGCCGACGGTCAATTGGTAAACCGGGGCGGCGAAGCCGATGGCCTGGCAGAAGTTATGGAAAATATCGAGGCTCTCCAGGGCGGAAACAAGGTCAGGCGGCAACTGTCGTTGCTCAACAAACAAGACAGCTCTTACTCCGTGGGCAGTGGGGTCAGTGAACCGGTGGACCGCTTCCTGGATCTCTCTGATATCCTTGAGCCGGCCGCCGCATTCCAGATGCCGGACAGTCGCGGCATGCGAGAGCGCATAACAGCGCAGGCTGGCGCTACCTGATCCTGCAAGAGTGATAATTGACATTATTGATTTCCCCGATCCACTTACATTTTTAAGGCTCTGGTTTGGTCTAATATCTTATCGGGGTTTCGCGGGGAAAATTTCACCGGATCTATTTTGATCAAAGATTCGTAAGGCTCCAGCGCTCTGGCATTGGCCAGGGCGTTTTCCAGCAACCCGAGAAGCATTGCGGTCGTCGGGCGGTGAGCCGGATTTTTTTGTGTCATGACTTCAACGAGCAGCGCCAGCTGACGGTGGGCGGTAGAGATCAATTCGCTTAAATGGCCGCTGACCTCGGGCGAGAACCGCCCGGTTATTTCCTGCTCCGGCAGCGGGTCCATCGGGCGTATGATCTGGTTTTCGATATTCTGTTGAGGCGTGCCGTTACGCATCGGATTATACCGGGCGATCATTTCAAACAGCATCAGCCCGACGGCGTAGATGTCGGTGCTTCTTTGTGCCGGCAGACCGGCAGCCTGTTCAGGGGCGATATAGGCTGGGGTCCCGAGGGTTAAACCTTTGGGATCGCGATAGCCTTCAGGGCAAACGGTGCCCAGGTCGATAAGGCGCGTCCGGCCGGTCACGTTTTCGATCATGACATTGCCGGGTTTGACGTCGCGGTCAACCAGGCCCTGTTCATGGAGGATATCCAGGCCTTTCAAGACAGACATGGTGATCTCGATCGCCTGCCAGAGCGGGATCCTTTCTTCTCGATTGTAAATAAGAGCGCCAAGTGTGAGCCCCTTGATCTCCTCCATGGCCATATAGCCTAAGGGGACGGTTTCATAAGCTTCTGTCCCCGCTATCTTTCGTGTAAGTTCAAAAGTGCCATGGTCGTATAGTTCAGGGAAATAGCCGGGTTCGCCATCCGCCGGCCGGGGTAAATTCCCCAGCGTGTCGGTTTCGGCCTCGAAATATTTATTAAAATCCATGCCCATATTATTAAGCTCGACAGTTTTCAGGACGACATCACGCTGTCTGACCAGGTCGAAGGCGAGATAGATATTGGACATCGACATGGTCACGATGGCGTCGATGATCTGGAACCGGCTGGCGATGATCCGCCCGGGCGGAAGGATGTTTTTATGCTCCGGTTTAGCCGCCGCCCGGCGCGGCATCTGCGCCTGGCGCCCGGCGATCTGCATCGGCGTCAGTATTGGTATAGTTTTTAAATTAGATAAAGTAATCATAATGGGTACACCTGTACCCTTACATATATAATCGTAATAAGTAGGGGAAAAATTGCATGGGTAGAGCCCTCATCCGTATTTAACAGCCCTCATCCGCAGTTTTTCTTAAAACTTTAAGTTTTCTTTTTCGGCCTTCTCCCAAAGGGAGAAGGGATTGGCAGATTTTGATCAGTTTTATTAACTTTGCCACTCAACGCCCCCTCCCTCTGGGAGAGGGCCATTAAATAATTAATTAACATAGATCATTAAGTTTGGGTGAGGGCTGTTTACAATTTGCAAATTCCCCCATAAAGTAGTAATATTAATATGGAAGGTGAATAAACATGAAAAATAAATTAATGATCGGGATCCTGGCCGCGGGATTGATAATAATGGTCACTGGCCCAGTCCTGGGAAGAGTGGTGCCGGACGAGATGAACATTCAAGGCAGAATTACCGGTTTTGCCGCTCCCGGAACAACCTCAATGCTTTTTGAGATTTATAAGGGTGGAGATGCGTCTTCGAGGATGTCAGGCGGAACTCGAGTTTGGTCCAAGGAGTATGAACCTGTTCAGATCGACGCCAATGGAATTTTTAACCAAATAATCGGCGGAGTTGATGGGGGTTCGAATCCTTTTCCTGAGTTTACCGATGACCAGCCATATTTCCTGTTTTTCCAAGTCGGCTCTGCAGTAATGAATCCGGGGCAGAAATTAGTCTCTGTCCCCTTTGCCATCACGGCGAAAAATTTGGCGGGAAAAGTTTCCATTGAAGTTACGTCCGGCACCGCCGTTTACGGCACAACGAGCCATATTGGCGGGAATATAGGCGTTTATGGGAAGGGAAATCCCGGTGTGTTTGGTGAGACTATTGCTGCGTATAGCCCGGGTGTACGAGGTAAAGGAGGGACTAAAGGAGTTGGAGGAACTTTTGAAGCTGTTGAGGGCATTGGCGTATCAGGCATTGGAACTTTGGATAGAAGCATTGGTGTCTTTGGAAAAGGTAATGTGGCTGGAGGGATGTTTGAAGGCGGAGCAGTGAGAAGCGTTGCCTTAAAGGGGACATCGACAAGAGGTGACAGTGTCGGAGTCCTTGGTATAGGGTCCATAGTTGGAGGATCGTTTGAGAGCATAGATCAGGGCAGTACTGCTCTTAAGGGTGTCGCTCCGTCTTCGGGAATGCTGGAAAGTACCGGCATTTATGGCCAGGGGATGGTCGGCGGTTCTTTTAACAGTTCGTCGTCACCGGGCATTGCTCTAAAAGGTGTCTCAACAGGAAGAGATAGTATTGGTATCTATGGTAAAGGCTTATTAGCCGGCGGATCGTTCGAGAGCAAAGCGGAGGGGAGCTTTCCAGCTGGCATGGGGATATATGCTAGAACATATTCTACAGATATTGATGTTCCCGCGGTCATGGGAGTAAAGGGATCTTATTCAAGCCGCTACTTTGGTGAGTTGGGGACAAGGCGGGCATTTTGGGATGGGACAGATTCTTATATAGGAGTTTATGGGAGATCAAGGGCGATTGGTGTATATGGGGATCTAACAGAGCTTACGACACTGTCAAATGCGAAAGCAGTTGCGGGTTACGCCAAAAGAGGATACGGCGTTTATGGTAAAAGCGATGGCGGCAGTGGGGTCGGGGTTTTTGGTTCAGGAATACAGGCAGGCGGCTCATTTGAAGCAACAAACGGTCCGGCTGTTTATGGCTTAGGTAAAGGGTCTTCTCCTGGCATTTATGGAAATGGTGCTTCGGGAAGTGGTGTGTCTGGTGTTTCTGAATGGGGACATGGCGTTACAGCATACAGTAAATATGGTATGGCTTTGCTAGCAACAGCGGAAGGGACTTACGGTAAAGCTATTTATGCAAAGTCTGGCGGTGCTAATGCTATTTATGCGGAAAATACAGGCGATTCTACAATTACAGCAAAAAATAACGCTTCTGGAGGTATAGCCTTGGAATTACAAAATGGCGGCATCAAAATGAAGAGGGTTGATGCCACGGCTACTACCTGGCCTGGTTATGAAGGAACCGGATACTGGACGGCAGATTGTAACAGTCCGGTTGGAACAATAATTGCTAGTGACGGAAATGCGCATTGGGTCAGGGTCAGAAATAATTATGTTGGGAATAATTCAATTGTTTTGGCGACTATCATCGATCAGGGAGCCTTTTATGGTGCTGCTGGGCCGGACTTTTCTCCTCCCCAAAGCATAAGCGGCACCCATGGCACTGTCAATCTGCCCCAAACTCCTGTTGTGGGTAGTATAAGCAGTGTGGGTGGAGGAGAGTTTTTCTTATTTGTTCCCAAAGGGCGGAAAGTCGCTTTTCTGGTAATTGGCAAAAATTAGTTTCTTGTAGGGCCTTGCTTCGTTGACAAATTAGTCTAAAAAGCGTAATATTTAGTTATGCTGAAACGCGCGAGGTATGCCGTGTATTGTGTCTGATCTTTGAGCTGAACGGAAGTTCAGCTTTTTTATTTGGTTCAAGGGAGGAATAGATATGAAAAATAGATTGGCGATCGGGATCCTGATGGTTGGATTAGTATTAGGGATCACTGGCCCGAGCTTGGGATTGGCGGTGCCGGAGGAGATCAATATCCAGGGAAGGGTTACGGGGGTTACAGCTACGACCTGCAAATTGCTCTTTGAAATATATCGAGGAGGGGATGGCAATACGCGGACTGGTACCCTTGTTTGGTCGAAAACGTATGATCCTGTTTTTGTTGACACGGCCGGTGTTTTTAACCAGATCATTGGTGGCAAATCAGATGACGGGACGAAAAATTTTCCGCCATTTACAGCCTGGAATGTGCCGTTTTACTTGTTTATTAGTGTCAATGACGCACCTTTAGAACCGGGCCAAAAGCTGGTTGCCGTCCCTTATGCCATCACGGCCAAAAACGCAATCGGCGGGATCGTCGTCGCCAGCAGTGAAGTTCTGTCCGCCGTAACTGGGTTTAGTAATACAGCTTATGGAGTCTTGGGGATAACCAGGAGAAGCGCTGATGCGCTTGCCGCAGGAGTAGGTGGGC
>JAQTLJ010000012.1 GCA_028714935.1 Candidatus Margulisiibacteriota bacterium
ATGATATTGCCGCCGAAAGCGGGTCGGGTTTGCTGTAATAAGCGATTCTCAATTGCCAGACCGGTGCAGTCCGCGGTCAACCCCGCGCCGACGCGGATTGCTAAGCGAGCAGCCAGATCACGGCCCATCGTAGTCGCACCCAGGAGCATGACCTCTGGTTTATATTTGGTGATCACTTCAGCGATCGCCCGGGTATAAGGGGAGGTGTGATAATGTTTTAGCTCCGGATGAGTGATGAGATAAACCTTGTCCGCGCCGTAGCTGAACAGATGCTCAACCTCTTCCTCGATCGTCGGATCGCCGCAGAGGACGGCGCAAAGCTCGGTCTTCAGGTCGGCAGCCAGCTTCTTCCCTTCCGTCAGCAGCTCGTAAGCGACCGATTGGACTTTTCCCTCTCGTTGTTCAGCAAAGACCCAGACCCCCTTGAAGTGGGAGAGGTCGGTATCGGTACCGCCCAGCTCTTTCTTCAGTTCGATCGCATTGAATTTACAGGACGGAACGCAGGCGCCGCAGAGCGTGCAGGTGTCAAGATCGATGACGGCGATCTTTTTCCCTTTGCCGGGGACGTCAGCCGGCCGGTCGATCATCTTAATCGCCGCGAACGGGCAGGCCTTGACGCAAAGCGTGCAGCCGGTGCATTTATCTAATAAGATCTTAATGCTCATTAGATTATTTTTCTCTCCCTGATCTTGGCGATCAGCTTATCCGCGATCTCGTCCGGTTCTCCGGCCAGGATCTCGCCGCCGCCTTTGGGCGGGGGGGTGAAGATCCTGACCACGTTGGTCGGGGAACCATTGAGCCCGAGGTTTTTCGGGTCCCCTGCGATCTCCGCAGCGGACAAGGTTTTAATCTCGGCTTTTTTTGCCCTCATCATCCCTTTTAGGGAGGGTAGGCGGGGCTCGTTCATCTGTTTAACGACCGTGATCACTGCAGGGAGGGGACATTCAACTTTTTCGTTGACTTCTTCAAGCATTCTCTCGACCGTCAGTTTTGAATCATTGACCTCGACCTTGACCGCGAAGGTTACCTGCGGGATGCCGAGCCATTCGGCGATGCCCGGGCCAACTTGAGCCGTGTCGCCGTCAATTGCTTGTTTGCCGCACAAGATCAGGTCGAACTTGCCGAGCTTTTTAATGGTTTGGGAAAGAGTATAAGAAGTTGCCCAGGTATCGGAGCCGGCGAACGCGCGGTCGGAGACGAGCACGACCTCGTCCGCCCCCATGGCGATCGTCGTCTTGAGCGCTTCGGCGGCCTGTGGCGGGCCCATGGTGATGACGGTTACCTTGCCGCCGTGCTTTTCTTTAAGCTGTAGCGCTGCTTCAACCGCGTTCTCGTCAAAAGGATTGACGATCGAAGGGACCCCTTCGCGGATCAGTGTGTTGGTCTCCGGGTTGATCTTGACCTCGGTCGTGTCCGGGACCTGTTTAATGCAGACGATGATGTCCATTTATTTCTTCGAGGCGCTTTCCTTGATCAGGGCCAGGGCGATCTGGTTCCGCTGGATCTGGTTGGTCCCCTCGTAGATCTGGGTGATCTTGGCATCGCGCGCCATCTTTTCCACCGGATATTCCTTCATGTAGCCGTAACCGCCGAGCACCTGGATGGCGTCGATCGTCACTTTCATGGCGGTGTCGGAAGCGAACAGCTTGGCTTCGGAAGCCGGCAGGGTATAATCCTTGTGCCCGGCGTCGATCATTCTGGCGCAGGCGTAGACCAGCGCGCGGGCCGCCTCGGTCTGGGTCGCCATATCGGCCAGTATATGCTGAATAGCCTGGATCGAAGCGATCGGTTTGCCGAACTGGACTCTTTCGCGGGCGTATTTGAGCGCTTCATCGAGCGCTCCTTGGGCGATCCCGACCGCCTGGGCGCCGATCCCCGGCCGGGTCAGGTCGAGGGTTTTCATCGCCACAATAAAACCCATCCCTTCTTTGCTTAAAAGCTGGCTTTTATGGACTTTACAATCCTGGAAGACCAATTCGCGGGTGGCGGAGCAGCGGATCCCCATCTTGTTCTCTTTTTTGCCGAAGGTAAAGCCCGGCGTTCCCTTTTCTATAATGAAAGCAGAGGCGCCGCGCGCCCCTTTGGCCTTATCGGTCATGGCGATCAGAGTGTACGTGTCCGCTTCGCCGCCGTTGGTGATCCACTGCTTGGTGCCGTTAATAATATAGTAATCGCCTTCTTTTTTCGCGGTGGTTTCTATCCCTGCCGCGTCAGAGCCGGCGTTGGCTTCCGTCAGGCCGAAGGCGGCAAGTTTTTTGCCGGCAGCGATCTCCGGCATGTACTTTTTCTTTTGCTCCGGAGTGCCATATAATAAGATTGGGGTAGAGCCGAGGGCCGAAGCGGCAAAAGTGACACCGACGCCGCCGCAGACCCGGCTGATCTCTTCGGTGGCGAGGCAGAAATTAAAAACGCTTTGTCCCATGCCGCCCAGGTCTTCCGGGATATATAATCCGCAAAGGTCGGCGGCGGAAAAAGCCTTCATCGCTTCCCAGGGAAACTCACCAGCCTCGTCCCATTCCAGCCGCTTGGGCAGGACCTTTTCCAGGGCGACTTTCCGGGCCAGGTCCCTGATCATCTGCTGTTCTTCGGTCAATAAATAATCAAGCATTCTTCATACCCCCCATTTGATAACATTGGCCCCGGCGGTCAGACCGGCGCCGAAACCCGACAGGACGATAAGATCACCTTTTTTGATCTTCCCATCAGCGAGCGCTTCATCTAAAGCTATGGGGATTGAAGCGGCTGAGGTGTTACCGTACTTTTGCAGGTTAACATAAACTTTTTCTTTTGGCAACCCAATTTTTTTCGTGACATGGTCGACGATCCTGCTGTTTGCCTGGTGCGGGATCAGCAGGTCGATGTCTTTGAGCTCAAGCTGGGCCAGTTTTAAGACCTCACCGACCGATTCTTCCAGGACGCGGACGGCGAACTTGAAAACTTCCTTGCCATCCATCTTGATGAACCGGCCGTGCTTTTCTTCCGGGTCGCGTGAGCCGCCGCCCGGCATGACAAGGTAACGGCCGAGGCTCCCTTCGGCTTTGAGCCAGCTGGCCAGTATGCCGGAATCGTCATTTGACCGGGTCAAGACGACTGCGCCGGCGCCGTCCCCGAACAAGATGCAGGTCCCCCGGTCGGTCCAATCGAGATATTTAGTTAAGGTATCTGCGCCGATCACCAGGATGTTCTTATAAGTGCCGGTCTCAATGAAGCTGGCGGCGACCGTTAAAGCGAAATTGAAACCCGAGCAGGCGGCGGAGACATCAAAAGCCGCCGCTTTATGGGCCTGGAGTTTGTCCTGGACGATACAGGCGACCGAAGGAAAAAGCGTGTCGGGCGAAGTCGTGCCGACAATGATCAGATCGAGTTCGCCGGCCGGCATTTTAGCTTTGGCCAGAGCTTTTTCAGCGGCCACAATTGCCAGGTCGGAGGTGGCGGTTGCTTCATCGGAGACCCGCCGCTCTTGGATGCCGGTCCTGGCCCTGATCCATTCGTCGGATGTCTCGACAGTTTTTGCCAGGTCATCATTGGTGACGATCTTGGGCGGAAGACAGGAGCCGGTGCCGATGATCTTCGCTCTCATCTGTTATCCCCGAGGTTAGAGATCGCTCCGACCATGTTCCCTTCGACTGCCGCGGCCGCTTCCCGGATCGCGTTTTTAATCGCCTGCGCCTTGGCGCGGCCGTGGGCTTTGTAAACTACGCCGGCGATACCGAGCAGCGGAGCGCCCCCGTATTCGTCGTAAGTGATCTTATTGCGCAGCTTAAACAGCGCCGGCAGGAGGAACGCCAGCCCGATCTTATTCATGACCCCCTTGGAAAGCTCGCTCTTGAGCAGTTGAAAAACTGAACCAGCCAGGCTTTCGGCGAATTTTAAGATCAGGTTGCCGACAAAACCATCACAAACAATAACATCGACATTCCCCTGCAGGATCTCTTTTGACTCGACATTGCCGATAAAATTGATCGGCAGCTGTTTGAGCAGCGGCCAGGCTTCGCGCGTCAGCTCATTGCCTTTCTCTTTTTCTTCGCCGATGTTAAGCAGGCCGACCCTCGGGTTGGAAAGGCGGAGGACATGTTTGGCATAAAGGTTACCCATGACGGCGAACTGTTCCAGGTGTTTCGGCTTGCAATCGACGTTGGCGCCCATGTCAAGCAGCAGGACTTTGCCGGTCGGCAGGGGGAATTCGGTGGCGATCGCCGGCCGTTCGATGCCCGGGACCCGGCCCAGCTTGAAGAGCGCGGCTGCCATCAGCGCGCCGGTATTGCCGGCAGAAACAACGGCATCCGCTTTCCCATCCTTGACCAGCGCTACGGCCACATTAATAGAGGCGTCTTTCTTTTGCTTGACCGCTTGGGCGGGGGCGTCATTCATGCCGATGACTTCTGAAGCAGGAACAACAGGCAACTTCCCCTTCTCCTTATATTTGCTAAGCTCCTGGCTTAGCCTTTGGGGGTTGCCGACCAGGATAATTTCGACCGGCATGCTCTGGGCGGCCGAAACGGCGCCTTTGACTATCTCGGCCGGGGCAAAGTCACCCCCCATCGCATCAAGCGCGATCCTAACCACCTAGGCCTTCTCCTTTTTTCCTTTTTTCTGTTTGATCTTTATGACCTGGCGGCCCTGATATTTACCACAGGAGAGGCAGACGTGGTGGGAGAGGATCGGGGCGCCGCAATCGGGGCAGTGGCTGACAGCGGTCGCTTTAAGCCGGTAGTTGGAAAACCTTCTTTTCCCCTGTCTGACGTTCGAATGTCGTTTTTTCGGTACAGGCATGATTAATTCTCCTTTATTATTCCCTGGCAGTTCTGGCTGCAAAGGGTTTTAATCGGTAAGGCCAGGATCAAATTTTGCCGGACAACTTCGGTCAGGTCGATAGTGTTATCTTTTTCGATCGGATAGACAAAATCTTCCTCTTTCAGTTCGCCAGCCCCTTTCCTTTTTGGTTCCGGGATTTTCCGGGAAAAAGTTTCATCGATCTTGACCGAAATCGGCTGCCGAAAGGTTTTCAGGCATCTTGAGCATTCCAGCTCAGCCTCGGTGTCGATCTCGCCGTTGGCCAGGACCGAAGTGCCGGTATTGGTCAGGTGAGCCTCGATCTTGACCGGTTTTGTCAGGTTAAGGTTATCTTCCGGAAAACTGATCTTCTCGGTCTCTTCAATCTCCGCTTCATTGCCAGCCTTGCGCAGAAGCTCGGTTAGGTCAATTTTCACAACAAGTGGTAATTATACTTGAATTTCGGAAAGGTTGTCAACGAGCAGCACGCGGGTGAGCGGCATCATAAACCTCTTTGAGGCGTTCTTTGGTAATATGGGTGTAGACCTGGGTGGTCGATAAAGAAACATGGCCGAGGAGCTCCTGGACCATGCGCAGGTCAGCCCCGCCGGAGAGGAGGTGGGTGGCAAAAGAATGCCTTAAAGTGTGGGGAGTGACCTTTTTAGGTATGCCGGCTTTTTTGGCGTAAAAGGCGATCAGTCTTTCGATGGAACGGGGCGTCAGGCGGCCGCCTCTCTGGTTAACAAACAGGGCGGGCGTCTTAGCGTTGCGCCTGGCTTCTTTAATATACTTATGTAACGCTGACCGGGCATGGGAGCCAAAGAGGACGATCCGCTCTTTCGACCCTTTGCCCAGGACCTTTATTTCACCCTCGGCAAAATCGACATCGTTCAGGTTGATCCTGATCATTTCCGTGACCCGCAGGCCGGTCCCGTAGATGACCTCCAGGATTGCCTGGTCCCTTATCCCCAGGGGAACCTTTTGGTCCGGGGCGGCAAGCAGCGCCTTGATCTCTTCCGGGTAAAGGAAGTTGGGCAGTTTCTTGGGGAGTTTTGGCGTCAGAATATTTTCAAACGGATTCTGGCCGATGATCTTCTCCCGCATCAGGAACCGGAAAAAGGAGCGGGCCGAAGAGAGCTTGCGGGCGATGGAGCGGCGGGAGTAGTGTTTTTTTTCGAGCGCCAGGAGGTACTCACGGGCGGCCGAGCGGTCAACTTTTTTGTCTTTGGCCAGGCCCAGCAGGAATTGCAGGTCCCGTTTATAATTGCTTAACGTGTGCGGGGAATAATTGCGTTCAGTTTTAAGGTAATTAACGAACTGGTCAACAGCTTCGGACTTAAGCCAGCCCATATTTAGACCGTTTTTCCGGGGTCAGCGGCAGGTAATCGCTCCCTTCCTTGACGAACCTGACCGGGTCACCCGAACGGGTATCGATATGTATCCAGTTTTCCCTGGGATAAAAGCCGACCCCCCGGAGCTCCGGCACGGTTTCGCAGTATTTGAACAGGTCCTGGGTTGAGACGCCGTCGATGGTGATATGGGCGGCTTTGCCCATGGTGTGGAAGCTTCTTTTGGGTTTATTGAGCTTTTCGTAATAAGCCTCGCACCAATAAGAGGAGAGGACCCTGACTTTTTTGCGGAAATGGCCGCCGATCTGCTCCAGCGCCCCGACCAATCCCATATGGACCCGGTATTCGCCCTTGCATTCGGGACAGCGGCAGATGAAATCCTTGTGGTTGTAGTGTTCGCTCAGGTCGCCCATTGATTACATTATATATTTTTTTTGTTGACAAGGCAAACCGTTGATGTAAATGAGCCAGACTAGGCAAAATTCGACATATCAACTGGTTCACCCAGGTTAAAAGCTCGGTTGTACATATCCAACGCCTGGAGCGCAAAGATGGTGGCCCAGGAGTTGACATGGGGGATGACATCACCGGTTGACCCCTGACCATAGTAAAAGCCGCCGAAAGCGGCTGTGTTACTGCTTCGGCACTGAAAGGCCAGCAGCCGTTCGACAATAAAACGGATTTTTTGTTCCTGCGCTTCGTTGAGCAGTCCGGCGGACTTGAACAGCGCGCCGAGCCGGATCGTCTGCGCGATTATGTCAGAAGTTTCGAGCGCGACCGGGCTGTGGTTTATATATGACTTTGAGATGCCGCCGGTGTGGGCGATGAACATTGTGCGCAGCAGCCAGTTGAAGGCCCGATATGCTTTTTCGGCAAAAATGAAATTGGAGCTTTGAACCGGGCTGTCCGGTGGCTTCGACGAACGGGTGGCGACATAAAGCAAGCCTTCTGCCGAGTATAAATGATAATGGGTAAAAGTGTCCCGCTCCTGGCGGAAGACCGCAAACCGGCCGTTATCGTGCTGGTAGTTGAGCGCCGTCCGGCACATCCTTAAGGCGCTGTTCATGAATTCTTCCTCACCGGTTTTATCATAGATGTCCAGCAGACCGAGAGCGAGTTTGGCGTGGTGGCTGCCCGGATGCCGCGACCAGACGCTCATGTCATCCATTGGCTTCCCCTCCTGGATCCCATAAGTGGCGTGAAACAGGCCGTCATTCATCTGGAATTTTTCGATCAGGGAGCGGGCGATGGCGCAGGCGACCTTAAAATAAGCTTCATCTCCGGTGGCTTTGTATAGATTCATCAGGCTGTTCATGATAATGCCGTTGTCAAAGGAATATGTTACGCCGCCTTTAAACGAGTAGGCGGAGGCAAATTCGCTTTTTTCTTCGTCGAGGTAATACCGGGTGCGCATCAGGGAAGCTTGAGTGTCGAGCGCCTGTTCGGTCAGCCATTTGGCAGCCAGCCGCGCCCGCTCCAGGCTGGTGGCATCACCCCGCCTGGCGTGCAGGTATAAACAGGCCGAAATAAAATAGCCGGTGATCTCGGAATAAAGATAAGGGTAGGTCTCATTTTTTTCATCATACCAGGCGTAAACCCCGCCTTTTTTGTCCGGGTCGCCGGACAGATTCTGGATGCCCGAGGCAAGCAGCCAATTGGCGGCGTGTTCTATTGCTTCCTCAACGGTGAACATGCTTGGTCTGATCAATTTTTCCCGGGGACCCAATATTCTTTGATGCCAGTGGGGGATGAAAATTGTCGGTCGTTCGCTGGTCAGGTCAAAGAATCCCCTGATCGCAGTGACTATGCGCTCGGCGGCATAGCCATCGCCGTAAAGCAGGCTTGGCCGCGCCATTTCTTCCCAGGCCTTGGCTTCGGATAAGATCCGGGCGGCCGCGGAAAAAATGGCATCTGTTTTTGAGCCAACCAGGGCGGCAACTCCAGCCGTCACGCTTTCCGGTCGCTCGGTTTTTTCCCTCAAGTTCAAAGTCGGGACCCCCAGATGGGCCGACTCTTCTTGAACGCCGCCGGAATCCGTCAGGATAAGCTTTGCCTTGAGCATTCTGTCAACGAATGTTTCATAAGCCATAGGCTCGACTAATCTAACATTGTCAAGATTACCGAGATGTTTACGCGCTTGCGATTTCACCACTGGACTTGGATGAACCGGAAACACGATCACATGATCGGGAAACTGCTTGGCGATCATTTTGATGGCCGCCATTATATTGGCGAGTTTGGGCTGATTTTCGCGCCGGTGAGCCGTGACCAGCACAAGTTTGGAGTTTTTTCTAAGGGCGAGCAGATCGGCATCATTCGGGTCGATATTTTTTTTATGGAGGACTTCCATCAGAGCATCTATACCGGTGTTCCCGGTCACAAAGACTCGATTGCGGGGCGCACCTTCGAGCAACAGGCTTTCCTTGGCAAATGGGGTAGGCGCGAAGTGCAGTGAAGCGATCGTCGCGATGAAGCGGCGATTACCCTCTTCGGGATAGGGGTCCCAAACATCGCCGGTCCGGAGCCCGGCTTCGATGTGGGCGATCGGGACCCTGGCATAATATGCCGCCAGCGCGGCCGCGAAAGCTGAAGTGGTATCTCCCTGCACGACCAATAAATGCGGGTGCACAAGGTTGATCATTTTATCCAGCTGATAGACTTCTCTAAGCGCGGCTTTGGAAAGGGTTTCCCGCTCGAATTTGTAGGCAAAGCGTTGATCCACCGGTATATTTTGGATCCCAAGGCTGGCGATGAGGTCGGTGTGCTGGCCGGTATTGATCAGCGTGAAATAAAATTCCCCGAGATATTTCTTGAGCGCCCGAATGACCGGCCGAAATTTGACGATCTCGGGGCGTGTCCCCATAACTAGGGCGATATTTTTTCGAACAATTGCTGGAATGGCCATTTG
Organism: Candidatus Margulisiibacteriota bacterium; assembly: GCA_028714935.1. Taxonomy (GTDB): domain Bacteria; phylum Margulisbacteria; class WOR-1; order O2-12-FULL-45-9; family O2-12-FULL-45-9; genus JAQTLJ01. The sequence continues at coordinate 9,031 of JAQTLJ010000012.1, forward strand.
TTGTTTCGACCTCAACTAATTTATCCTTAAATAACCGGTAAAATTTCACTTTACAGGGTGATAAATTTGACAAAAAACGAGGATTTTGCTATGCTACATCCAAGCTCATTGAATTTCCCGGTCCGCTCGTAAGAGGGAGGAGAAAAAAAATGAAGAAACGATACCTTTTTACCTCAGAATCTGTCACCGAAGGCCACCCCGACAAGATGTGCGACCAAATCTCCGACGGCATCCTTGACGCCATCATGGCAAAAGACCCGCCCGGCCGCGTGGCGGTCGAAACGTTGGTCACCAATGGGACCTGCCTGGTTGCCGGCGAGATCACGACCGGCTGCTACGTCGAGATCCCCCAGATCGTTAGGAACACCATTAAAGACATAGGATATACGCGGGCCAAGTACGGCTTCGATTACGAAACCTGCGGCGTGCTGGTCGCGATCCAGGGGCAGTCAAAAGATATCGCTCGCGGAGTTGACAAGGCGCTCGAGATCAAGGGCGGGGAGGTCGTCAAAGAGGATCTTGAGGGATTGGGGGCTGGGGACCAGGGGTTGATGTTCGGTTTTGCCTGCGATGAAACCAAAGAGCTGATGCCGCTGCCTATTACTTTGGCCCACCAGCTGGCCAAAAAACTGGCGGAAGCGAGAAAAACCGGGGAATTGTCGTATTTACGGCCCGACGGTAAGTCGCAGGTGACAATAGAATATGAAGATGATAAGCCGGTGCGGATCAATACGGTGCTGATCGCGGCCCAGCACGCGCCGGAAGTGGAAATGGATAAGATCAAAGAAGAAATCATCGAACGGGTCATACTGCCGACTTTGCCGGCGGAGCTGGTAGACGATAAAGTGAAATATTATGTCAACCCGACCGGTCGCTTTGTGATCGGCGGGCCGCAGGGTGATACCGGGGTCACCGGACGGAAGATCATTGTTGACACGTACGGCGGTTATGCCCGCCACGGCGGCGGGGCTTTTTCGGGGAAAGACCCGACCAAAGTTGACCGCTCCGGCACTTACGCCGCCCGCTGGGTGGCGAAAAATATCGTGGCGGCGGAATTAGCGAGAAAATGCGAGGTCCAGATCGCATACGCGATCGGGATCGCGAGACCCTTATCGATCATGATCGACACCTTCGGTACCGGAGAGATTCCGGATGCTAAGATCGCTAAACTGGCGGAAGAAACATTCGATCTGCGGCCCGGCCTGATCATCAAGCATTTGAAACTGCGCCGGCCGATCTACAGGCAGGTTGCCGCCTACGGTCATTTTGGCCGACCTGATCTTGATCTTCCCTGGGAAAAAACGGATAAAGCCGCGGAATTAAAGAAAAAAGCCAGTAAAGCTTAATAAAGCAGATATCTCTGACCGAAGATCGCTTTGCCGCCGCCGGTGTAATCTTCCCAAAAGATATAAAAGCTGTTGTCAGCAGGAGTCGCCAAGATCTTAGGGGCCCTGCCTCCGTTGAAGGATTTGATCTTAAGCCCATTTTCCGTCCAGACCCTTTTTCCCTCAGTGCTTAATCTCTGAATGAAGATCTCGTAGTGAATACCGCTGCGGTAATCTTCCCAGGCGAGAATGACGCTCCCGTCTTTCCAGGATGCGATCTGCGGCGCGTACTGGGTATGCGGGACCATGACTACGGGGGCTCCTTCCTCCTGCCAGAGAAGTTTACCCGCCGGAGAAACTGCCTGGGCAAAAATATCCCAGTTGCCATAACGGTAATCTTCCCAGGCCAGGATCTTTCTGTTGCCGAAGCTGGCTTCCTGCTGGGTGCGGCTCAGTTGATTGATCGGGATACCGTCGGTCATCCAGATAGCGCGGCCTCGGCCGTCGATCCGTTGGGCATAAATATCATAGCTGCCCCCGCCTTTGTCTGTCCAGGAGATGATCGCCCCGTTTTCTCCATCGGAAACCACTTGAGGGGCCCGCTGAACATCCGGTGCGCCGCAGACCAAAACGCCGTCTGCCGACCAGAGCGGGTCGCCTTTGGCATTTAGCCTTTGAGAATAGACGTCAGGATTGCGGTCGCCGCGGCGGTAATCGGTCCAGGCAAGTATCGCTCCGCCGGCGCCGTCCGAGATCATAGCGGCTTCAACCTGTTCGCCGTTGGCCGAGATCACCGCTTTCCCGTTTTTACCCCAGAGCAATTCGCCTTTACCGGAGATCCTTTGTGCGTAAAGGTCGATCAGGCTTAAAACATCGCGGTCGTCCTGCCAGGCGATAATCACGCCACCGGCCCGGTCAGAAACCATCAGCGGGCGAGTTTTGCGGGATTTGATCTGGGCCATCACCAGGCTGCTTTCCCAAAGATTTCTGCCTTCGGAATTGATCCGTTGGAGCCGGATTGCCGGATACTCTTCCACCCGGTAATCTTCCCAGGCAATAAAAACTCCACCCGCGCCATCCGGCACGATCCGCGGATTTAACTGATTGGCCGCCCCTTTGGCGACCGGTTTTCCGTTGGCGCCCCAGGCTAGCCGGCCATTCTTGTTTATTTTTTGCAGATAGATATTGAAGTAGCCGGCGCGCTGGTCTTCAAAAGCCAGAATGATCTCGTCCCGACCATTCGGAGCTATTTCAATATTTTGCTGGGCGACCGAACCGGTAGCCGAGCAGACGACAATCCCCGCTTTGTCCCAGAGAAGGGCGCCGTCTGGTGAGATTTTTTGGGCGTAAAGATCGTAATTGCCAAAGCGGTTATCCTGCCAGGCAAGGATAACATTGCCTTTTGGCGTAGTTACCAGTGTCGGCGATTCCTGCATTTCGCGGGCGGCGGCAATGGGGAGCCCGTCGGTTCTCCATAAGGCCAGCCCGGCGCTGTTTATTTTTTGGGCGTACAGATCGACCTTGGTTTTTCCGCTCTGGTCTTCTTCCCAGAGCACCAGCCAATCTTCATTTGGCAATGGGGTGATGACAGGGTTTTGTTGTTTGCCGAGGCCCTTGCAAACCACCCGGCCGTTTTCCGACCAGGCGATCCGGCCGTCGGAATAGATCCGTTGTGCGTAAATATCGCTCTGCTCCGCCCGCTCATCCGCCCAAACCATCACCACCCCGCCGGAACCGTCCGGGGCTAGCTTCGGATTTTGTTGGGAATAGGGGACTGCTGAGGCGGCAACGCCGTCTTTGTCCCACAATAAATTTCCCGCCAGATCAATTTTCTGGGCGTAAATGTCGACGTTACCGGAGCGGGAATCGTTCCAGGCGATGATCGCGCCTTTGGGAACGGCTAAAATTATGGGCCGCTCCTGATTATTGGAAGCCGAGCAGACGGGAATGCCGTCCTTTTCCCAGAGGGCTTTGCCCCAGAGGTCAAGATGCTGCACGTAAATATTATTGTCGGAAGAGCTGGTCCGGCCGTCGGTCCAGGCGATGATCGCCCCGCCCGACCCGTTGCTTACGATCTTGGGATACCATTGTGTGCCGGTAGCGGCGGAAACCGGGGCCCCGTCCGCCAGCCAAAGCGGTTTGCCGTTAGCATCGATCCTTTGCGCGTAAACATCTTCTCCGGACCCGCTCCGGTAGTCATGCCAGACGATGATCGCACCGCCATATCCGTCAGCGATAATTTCCGGAGCAAATTGCCCGGCTTCAGCGGTGCTGACGGGAACGCCGCCTTTTCCCCAGAGCGGCTCGCCGCCATAACTTATCCGCTGGGCGTAAAGATCTGAATTGCCATTGCGGTAATCCTGCCAGACGATGATGACCCCGCCGGCGCCGTCAACGGCCGCTTGGGGAAAATTTTGGTTGCCCTCGTATTCACAGGCGGCGACCCCGTCCTTTTTCCATAAGAGCCGGCCGAGCTCATCGATTTTTTGGGCGTAAATATCATAGTAGCCGGCGCGGCCGTCTTCCCAGACGGTAATATATCCGCCGTAGCCGTCGCTGATCAATTTAGGGTTCTGCTGAGGCGTGTTGCCGGGAGCATCGTTAATAACAATGCCGTACGTAGACCAGACGGCTTTGGGTTCTTCCTGGGCCAAAACTGGAGTAACGTGTAACGTGTAACGCGTAACGAGTAATAAGGCAATTAAGATCCATAGGCGTTTCATGCCACTGCCTCGGTCAGTTTCATGGAAATGACCTTGGAAACTCCCGGCTCCTCCATGGTCACGCCGTAGATATTATCGGCGATCGCCATTGTCCGCTTGCTGTGGGTGATGACCAGGATCTGGCTTTCGGAAGAAAAATCTTTGAGCATTGCCGTGAAGCGCCCGACATTGGCGTCATCCAGCGCCGCATCCACTTCGTCCAGGAAGCAGAACGGGCTGGGGCGGATCTTAAGCAGAGAAAAAAGAATGGCGATGGCGGACAGGGAGCGTTCGCCGCCGGAAAGCAGGGGCAGGGGAAGCCATTTCCGGCCTGACGGCCTGACCGAGATCTCGATCTCCGCTTCCAGGGCGGGAACATTGGGGGTCAGGGAGATCCTCGATTCACCGCCGACAAAGAGCTTGGAGAAGGTTTCCGAAAAGACCGTTGATAACTGCTGCATGGTTTCGATAAAGGTCTGCTCGGCTTTCAGATCGAGCTCGGAGATCAGGCTTTGCAGATGGGTGCGGGCGGAATTTAAGTCCAAAAGCTGTGCTTCAACAAAAGAGAGCCGTTCTTTCTCTTTCTCAAACTCTTCGATCGCCAGCAGGTTGACCGGTTCCAAAGCCCGCAGCCTGGCCTTGCCTTCTTCGATCTCTTTTTTGGCTTTTGGAACATTGGTGATCTCGCTGGTGCAGCCTTCCAGCTCTTCCACGCTCAGGTTATAATCGAGGGAAAGCCGGTCCCGGATCGCGCCCATCTCACCTTCCAGTTTTGCCAGGGCGATCTCCAGAGAAGCCTCCTCGCCCAAGCTCTTGCGTTCGTTCTGGCCCTCGTTCCTTAGCTTGTCTTCCAGGGAGGCGATCTGTTGGGAGAGACCATCCTTGGCCTGTCTTTTCTGGCCGAGCAGATCAAGGGCTGTTTGCTTATTTGTTGACTGTTCGATTTTCTGGCTGAGATTGTCCAATTGCGCCCGGTGCGCCTGGGCGGCGAACTTTAGCCTTTCTTTTTCGCCGCTGACTCGCTTGCTCTCTTCGTCCAGCATTTCGAGCTTAAGTTTGTACGTTTCTTCTTTTTCGGCTGAACGCCCAAGGTTGAGGCTAAAAGCCCTGTTTTCACCAAAGAAGCCGAAGATCGAGGACAGGAGCTCGACCAATCTGGTCGAATGCTGGAGCGTTTCGTTTAATAGGCCTGCCAGCGGGGAGTTGATTAATTCCAGCCCCTGGACTTCGGCCTCCAGCCCCCGCTTGATCTCTGCCGTTTTTTGCTCCAGCTCCGTGTGCCTTTTTTCCAGGTCGGACAAAGCGGCCACTTCCCGTTGCAGTTCGCTTTCGGAGAAGCGGCGATCGAGCTCAATGTCCCTTAAACGGTCCTTTTCTTCATCGAGCTTGAGCATGATTTCGTCGATCTCGAGCTCAACCTTCCGGTAAGCCTCCTTAAGGGCCAGAAGCTCGGCGGCATCTTTTTCTTCGGCCTCTTTTTTTGCTTCCGATTGTTTTCTGACCGCCTCCAGCTGTTCAAAGAGGGTGTTGCGTTTTTCCAGGATATTGGCCAGCAGCCGTTTGCTGAGGGCGATA
>JAQTLJ010000013.1 GCA_028714935.1 Candidatus Margulisiibacteriota bacterium
CCAGGATCCCTCGCTGGAGGGGATGGCGCCGTTCTTCTGCTATTTTATCCAGCCCAAATATATCGCCGCTGATCTTTCGGACAGCGGATTGCTTGGCCGCTTTTTGGTGGAAGTAAGATATGACGGCGACAACACCTGGCGGGCGATGCCGATCTACGCTTTGCAGCGTGACGCGACGCTGCCGGATTGGGCGAATCGGGTGTTTGACAAGGTCAGCCACATAAGGATATTATTCCCGATCGATGGCTAATAAATTTTATTTAACCACGCCCCTGTACTACGTTAACGATGTGCCGCACATCGGGCATGCTTATACGACGATCGCCGCGGATGTCCTAGCCCGTTATAAAAGAGGGCAGGGCTTTGATGTCCATTTTCTGACCGGCACCGATGAGCACGGACAAAAGGTCTGGAAAGCGGCGGAAGCCCAAGGCAAGAAGCCGCAGCAATTCGTTGACGAGATCGTCGGGCGGTTCCAGTCCGCTTGGAGGACCCTCGGCATAACTTACGATGATTTTATCCGGACGACCGAACCGCGGCACGAACAGACTGTCCAGAAGATATTTAAAAAACTCTTGCAGCAGGGCGACATTTATAAGGGAGAATATGAAGGATGGTATTGTGTCCCGTGCGAGACTTTCTGGGCCGAGGGGGAGCTGACGGAAGACACTGAAGAGAGAAAGCTCTGCCCCGATTGCGGGCGCGTTACCGATTTGTTAAAGGAAGAAACCTATTATTTTAAGTTGTCCAATTATCAGACAAAGCTCGAAGATTATTTGAAAGCCAATCCTGATTTTGTCCAGCCGCAATCGCGCTGGAATGAGGTTTTCCAGTTCGTCAAACAGGGCCTTAAAGACCTTTCGATTACTAGGACCGCTTTTCCCTGGGGCGTGGCAGTTCCGGACGATCCAAAACATGTCGTTTATGTCTGGTTTGACGCGCTGATCAACTATATCTCTGCGATCGGTTACTTGCAGGACGAGGCCAAGTTTAAAAAATGGTGGCCGGCCGACGTCCACTTGATGGGGAAGGAGATCGTCCGTTTTCACGCCGTCACCTGGCCGTGCATGCTGATGGCCCTCGGGATCGACCTGCCCAAAAAGATCTTTGGCCATGGGTGGTGGACGGTGGAAGGGAAGAAAATGAGCAAGTCCAAAGGCAATGTTGTTGACCCACTGGCCCTGGCCAAAGAGTACGGCGTAGATGTCGTCCGCTATTTTATCCTGCGCGAAGTCCCGTTCGGCGTTGACGGGGATTTTTCCATGAAGTCATTCATTAACCGTTATAATGCTGACTTAGCTAATGATCTGGGTAACTTGCTAAGCAGAATATTGACCATGATTGAAAAATATTTCCAAGGTATTATACCAACCAGTAAAAAAGCTCACCTTGATGCCCAGGAGCAGACTTTGCAAGCGTTAATTGACCATCTGCCTGATGGTGTTGGAAAAGCGCTGGATAAACTAGCCTTTTCCGATGCCTTAGAGGGAATATGGGCGGTTATTGTGAACTCGAATATTTATATTGAGAAAACAGCTCCTTGGTCTTTAGCTAAAAAAGGTGAAACAGACCGCTTGGCTTTCGTTTTAGGAAAGTTAGTGAAAGCCATAGAGGTCGTAGCCAAGGAGTTAGCTCCCTTTATGCCTGAAACGTCCAAAAGGATCATGGCCCAGCTTAACCTCGGAGGCGAGAAAGTGGCCAAGGGCGAACCGCTTTTCCCGCGTATCCAGGTGTCGTAAACGCGTCGTTTTCCACCATTTTCTCTTGAATCAAGCGTGGCAATAAGATTGCTGTTTGATTAGGAGGAGGGCAGATGATAATGAAATTGATTAAAACCAGAGAAATACAAAGCTTAATTATTGAATTAAGAGGCAGGAGGGTGATCTTGGACCTTGACTTGGCTGAAATATATTGTGTATCTCCGAAACGGCTAAGAGAACAAGTAAGGAGAAACAAGGAAAGATTTCCTCAAGATTTCATGTTTCAATTAACTGAAAATGAAAAACAAGAGGTTGCCGCATTTTGCGGCAACCTAAAACAACTTAAATATTCCCCAAAACCACCTTATGCCTTCACTCGAAATGGGGCCAATATGCTTTCGGCCATTCTCCGTAGTCCACGAGCTATTTATCGTTCTATCCAGATAATGAGAGCGTTTTCAGTTTTAGAAGAAGTGCTGGGTAAAAGGAAAGCAATGATGTCCAGAAGTCCGAACGTTCTGGGTAAACTTTCCACCCATTCCCGAGCAATAATGCACCTTTTCCAAAAAGACAAAATAAAAACAAAAGAAATCGATAAGATCAGGAAGGTCATTAATGAAATGATCGGTTTACTTCAAAAAATAGTAGCCGAATCATTATGAAAAGAACTCTTTCTAAGCGCGAAACTGCTCAATTCTGTTCGCAATTAAAAATGCTGCTATCTTCCGGGGTCCCGCTTTTAGAATCTTTAAGCATAATTAAAAATATTCAAAAAAACAAAAATTACGGCCAAATAATTAAGCGATTATCCGAGGGGGAATCATTAGCCGACTCAATGCGGGAATATTTCCCCAGCGTAGCCGTAAGTTCTATTGCCGGAGCGGAGCGGGCGGGGAACCTGGAAGGAACATTGGAAAGACTGGCTAAATATTATGGCGAACAGGCGGAACTTGGCGATAAATTAAAAAGCTCATTGGTCTATCCCGCTTTTGTGATCGCGTTGTGTTTATTGTCTCTGATAGTCTTATTCGTTTTTGTCCTGCCCGGTTTTAGGTCGTTATTCAATGACCTGGACGCTAAATTGCCGCCTGTTACGCAAATGGTAATTAATATCGGCGAAGTCTTGCCTCAAGCATTGCTTTTCCTCTCGGTCTCGATCGTCTTCTTATCCGCGTTCAGGAAGACAAAACGCGGGGCGGCTGTTATGGACGAAATGATCATTAAAACCAGGTTTTACAGCCGGGAACAAATTATCCAGTCTTTCCGGACGCTGGGCTCTCTCTTGCAGGGCGGAGTGCCGATCGTCGAAGCGCTCAGGACAACTACGGAGGCAATCAACAACCAGGTTTTCCGAAAGATCATGATCAAGATCAAAGAAGCGATCGAAAACGGCGAAAAGCTGAGCCAAACAATATCGGCATATAGTATTTTTCCCAAAGAGATCGTCCAGATGATCGCGGTCGGGGAAAATTCCGGAAAACTGGCCGAGATGCTGCTGAGCGTTGCTGATTTTTACGAACAGGAGCGCGAAGTATTGATCAAGAGGTTCACGACCTTGCTTGAGCCGGCGTTGACTTTATTTGTCGGGGTTATTGTCGGCGTTATCGCTCTGGCCATGTTCCTGCCCATGGTTAATATGATTTCCCAGCTGCAATAGTGATATAATGAAAGGGGTGAAAAAGATGAAAAAAGGTTTTACGATGATCGAGCTGCTGGTCGTGATGGGGATTATCGGTTTGCTAGCGGTTTTTTTGGTGCCTAATCTTCTTGGCGCCAAGGACCGGGCCAAGGAAACAGCGGTCAAAACAGTGATGCATTCGGTCCAGCTGGCCGTTGAAGCGTACGAGATGGAGAATGGGACTTACCCGCTGGACAACAACATCCCGCTCGAAAGCTTTAGCCGCAATTACCTTATGCCGGGGGGATACTTAGCTTCGGTACCCAAAAACCCGTTCACCGGTGTTGAATATAAAGATGGCGATGCGGCGGGCAAGATCATTTACAACTACGATCAGGCGAGCGGCAAATACACTTTGACAGGATACAAGAGGAATGGGCTATCGAAGCTTATTGAGCTTTCTAATATGTAGCCTGCTGCTGGCGGCGGCTGCTCCGGCTGGAGAGATCGATCCGGAAGGGGTCTTGCGTTTCAGCCTTGGCGGCGAAGTTTCTGTCCTCAACCCGATCCTCTCGACCGATACCGTTTCTTCCGCCGTTGAAGGGGTCATTTTCACCGGGATGGTCACTTTCAATGAGAGCCTTGAGCCGGTCCCGGACCTGGCGAAAAGCTGGGATGTCTCCTCGGACGGAAAGATATGGACCTTTCATTTGCGCCGGGATGTCAAATGGCATGATGGTGTCCCTCTTACAGCCGACGACGTCGTCTTCACTTTCAACTCGATCCTCGATCCCAAGGTCAACTCGGTCCGCCGCAGCGATTATATAATTGACGGTCAGCCGATCCGGTTTAAAGCGGTCGATAAATATACCGTTCAGGCGATCCTGCCTAAACCTTTTGCCCCCTTCCTGATCCACGCGGCGATGAGCATTATCCCGAAGCATCTTTTAGCGGGCAAAGATATCAATACGGCGGCTTTTAACCGGAAACCGGTCGGGACAGGGCCGTTTATTTTTAAAGAGTGGCAGACCGGCGACCATGTCACTGTTGTCCGCAACCCCAATTATTATTTGGGGAAGCCGCTTTTAAAAGAGATCATTTATAAGATCATTCCTGATGAGAATTCAGCTTTGGTGGCCCTGGAGGCCGGGGAAATTGACGAGGCCGGGATCCCGCCCAAAGACTATACCCGGATGAAGGCGGTCAAAGGGATAAATGTCTATGAATCTGACGTTTTGCTTTACACGTATCTTGGTTTTAATCTGGCGAACCCGAAGTTTACGGATAAGAGAGTCCGCCAGGCGTTAGCTTACGCGACCGACAAGAAGCAATTGGTCAATCTAATTTTGCGGGGGCTGGGAACACCGGCTTATGCGCCATCCGCGCCGATCTCCTGGGCGTATTCAGACAGGGTCCCAAAATATCAATACGATCCGGAAAAAGCGAAAAAACTGCTCAAGGAAGCGGGTGTCAAAGACCTGGAATTCACGATCTTGGTCAACCAGGGGAATAAAGAGCGGGAAAAGGCGGCTGTTATCCTGCAGCAGCAGTATAAGAAGATCGGGGTTAAGGTCAAGATCAGGGTAATGGAGTGGTCGGCGATCCTCAAGATCGTCAATGCCAATAAGGACCCAAAGGATTTTGAAGCGGTGATCATGGGCTGGTCGCTCGGGCTCGATCCCGACGGCTATTCGATCTGGCATTCCAGCCAGTATCCGCAGGGATTCAATTTTATTAAGTATAAGGATCCTTTAGTCGATAAGCTGCTGGAAGAGGGGAGAACAACAGTTGATAAAGGCAAGCGAAAACAAATTTATGCCAAGCTCTGGAAAGCGATCGCGGAAGATCAGCCGTACGTATTTCTCTGGTATCCAAAAGCGATTGCCGGAGTAAATGACCGGGTGGGCGGGTTGTCGAAGCCCGGGCCGGCTGGCTTGTTCCTGCATATTGAAAAAGTTTATAAGAAGAAATGAGTAGATTTGTTTTGCGCTGGTTTAACCGGATCAGCCAGTTCAGACTATGGTTTTAACGAGATCTTTTGGTGCCACCAACCGCGTCCCGTTATGTTGAAAAAGCGGCGATACATTTCATGCTTAATGATCGCTGATACGGCAGAGTCTCCCCACTGGTAGCCTCTCCGATTCATTTCCAGATAGAGTTCAGACAGCTTCAGCGGTTTTTTAAACTCCCGCAGGATGCCATACACCGCGGCAAAGGTGAAGGAGTGGCGCTTGACGTCGGGGAAAGGGATATCACGCAACTCCGGCCGGTTCTCCAGCAGGTCAACGATCCCCATTCCGATCGAAACGAATTGCCCGTCCCGCGTAAGGTTGACCACATAGCTATAGGATAAACCGGTCATTTCGGCTATTTTCCTGATATGCAGGGGGCTGTTCTGCTTGATCGTTTCTGCGATCCTGGCCGTATTGATCTTTTCGACATTGGAGCCGATCCAGCCCTGGTAATTTACTCTTAATTTGGGCTCGGATTTGATCAGTCGAAATAATTTCTCGGAGGAGATGTCGATCCCTATTTTGGCAAGATGGCCTCTTAGCTCCTGGAGTCGCCAGGCACGCTCTGAGCCCAGGATGGTATCGATGATCATATCCAGAGCCTCCCAAGATTCCCAGACCGTAGTGGTGCCCGATAGTTTTCCTTCAGATAAAAAGAGATCCTCGCGGCCCATTAACGCCCTTTCAAACCGCAGGAAATTACACAGCTCATCCAGCCCCATCTTGGCCAGACCCTGGGCTTCAAGCGCTTGATGGATATCTTGAATAGTGCAAAAGGCATCGTTTTCCAGCAGCAACGCAGCTGTTCGAAGGAAATCTTCTCGAAATTCACGGAATATTCCAAACCTTGAAGGATGGCGCAATTTTTTCAGGGCGCGAGCTTCATATTGCCGGACCAGTTTTCGTGAGGAGTGAAGTATCTGGGCGGCTTCATTCCAGGAATGGCAGATGCCGTCCGCGGAAAAACCAAATCTTAGTCTGATCACGCTTGCTTCTCTCGGCTTGAGCGTGGCCAATAGTCGATCGAACCGGATCCTGAAAAACGCAGGCGCGTCAAAAATGGCAACGTTTTGCTCGAGCGGGGAAATGGTAAAGCGCGGCTCTGGTTCTGTCAGTCCCGGGTCTCTGGCCAGTAATTCTTCCGGGATCACCAATACTTTTTCTCTTCGATCGGTGTAGGCGTTAGTCCTTTTGATGATGGATAATTGAGGAATAGTGCTCGAGATCTCAGTAACATCGGCCTCCAGTTGGTTTTCGGTCAGATAACGCCGGGCAGCAGCTGAAATATCCTGTGGATCTAAACCAAGGCCCATGCTTAAATAAGCTGAGTTGTGACCAAATAAGGCTATCGTTGGCTCTGGTGGTGTAACAGCTTTAGACTGAGCTGCTTTCTGCCTTCTGGCGATCAAATTACCGATCACCGCCCGATAAAAACCTGGTTTAGTGGTGGAAAATCTAATTCCGCTGATCCCGTCCATTAAATGCCTCCTCAAGAAGCTGATGCTATTTTATTATCGGGCAAGGATCAATAAAATTTCATAATTTAATGCCAAGTGTTATAATGTCTTCCTGTGCACAAATATATTGCTAAAAGATTGCTGCTGCTGGTCCCGCTGTTGATCGGGATCTCGCTTGTTTCCTTCTTTGTCATGCACCTCGCGCCCGGCGACCCGACTTCGCTGTTCATCGACCCGAACGTTAAACCGGAGGAATTGGCCCGGGTGAGGGCCAACTGGGGCCTGGACCAGCCGGTTTATATCCAGTATTTCATTTGGCTGAAGAACGCGGTCTTGCTCGATTTCGGCCGGAGCTATACGACCGGCCAGCCGGTGATCGGCGAGATCGCCGAACGGCTGCCGCTGACGCTGCTGCTGATGATCCCGTCATATATTCTGACTTTATTGATCTGTATCCCGATCGGCGTAATTTCTGCCGTCAAAAAGAATTCCTGGTTTGATAACACTTTTACCATCCTCTCTTTCGCCGGGATGGCGATCCCGACTTTCTGGCTCGGCTTGATGCTAATGCTGTTATTTTCCGTCCAGTTCCACTTCCTGCCGGCGGTCGGCAACATTGTCTTGCCGCTCATTACCATGACGATCGGCAGTTTGGCCGGGTTAACGCGCTACCAGCGGGCGGCGATGCTGGAAGTTTTAAATCAGGATTTTATCAGGACGGCCAGGGCAAAAGGTTTGCCGGAGCGGATAGTGATCTTTAAACATGCCTTGCGCAACGCTTTGATCCCGATCGTCACCATCCTTGGTTTGTCGTTGCCCGACCTTTTTGGCGGCGCCTTCATCATTGAAACGATCTTTGCCTGGCCGGGGATGGGGCGGCTCGGCGTTCAGTCGATCTTCCAGCGCAATTATCCGGTCATCATGGGGATCGTCATGTTTTCGGCGCTGTTGATCGTGCTGGGGAATTTACTGGCCGATATCAGTTATGCGCTGGTCGATCCGAGGATCAGGTATGAGAAAAGTAAATAGTTTAACTATCTTTGGCGTTGCGGTGATCGCCTTTTTTATCCTGGCGGCGATCTTTGCCCCGGTTTTGGCGCCTTTTAATCCCGACGAAATGACAGAAAGCGAGATCCAGGGGCCTTCGGCCAGACATTTATTCGGCACCGATGACCTCGGGCGCGACCTTTTAAGCCGCTCGCTTTACGGCGCCAGGGTCTCATTATCAGTCGGTCTGGTGGCGGTCGTGATCGCGATCTTGATCGGGACGTTATTTGGCGCGGTTTCCGGCTACTATGGCGGCTGGTTTGATGGTTTTATAATGCGGTTTGTTGATGTCATGCTGGCCTTTCCTTCGATCTTCCTGATCCTGGCGATCCAGACGATGCTGACGCCCAATATTTATAACGTAATGGTCGTGATCGGGTTGACATCGTGGATGGGGGTAGCGCGGTTGGTCAGGGGGGGGTTCTTGAGGATCAGGGAGGTGCAGTATGTTGAGGCGGCGCGGGCGAGCGGCTGTCCTGATTTTCGGATCATCTTCCGCCATATCCTGCCCAATGCTTCAGGTCCAATTGTGGTGGCGGCGACTTTGGGGATGGCGGGAGCGGTGCTAACTGAATCCGCATTATCTTTCCTGGGACTTGGCGTCCAGCCACCGATGTCATCCTGGGGGAATATGCTGATGGATTCGCAGGCCTACATGCGCGACGCCCCCTGGATGGCGATCATTCCCGGCCTGTTGATCCTGCTGACGGTCCTGTCCCTGTATTTTATCGGTGAAGGTTTGCGGGAGAAGCTCAATGTTAGAGGTTAAGGGTCTTTCAACTTACTATTACCCGGAAGATAAAACCGTTAAAGCGGTCGGGAATGTCAGTTTTTCGGTCGGTAAAGGCGAGATCGTTGGGCTCCTTGGCGAATCCGGTTCGGGCAAGTCAACGATCGCCCATTCGATCCTGCGCCTGGTTGACCATCCCGGCAAGATAGTCGCGGGCAAGATAATCTTTGGCGGACATGATCTGCTAGAGTTGCCGGAGACCGAAATGATCAAGATCAGGGGGGCAAAGATCTCCATGATCTTTCAGGACCCGTTCACTTCGCTCAATCCTGTTTTTTCTATTGGCGACCAGATCGCGGAGGTCTTGCAGCTGCACCAGGGATTGAACCGGCGTGACGCCTGGCAAAAAGCGGTCGAGATGCTGGGGCTGGTCAGGGTCCAGGACCCGGGAGGAAGGGCCCGGGATTATCCGCATCAGTTTTCCGGCGGCATGCGGCAGCGGGCGATGATCGCGATGGCCCTGGCTTGCCAGCCGGACCTGTTGATCGCCGATGAGCCGACGACCGCGCTGGATGTGACCATTCAGGCGGAGATCATCAAACTACTCAAAGAGCTGCAACAGAAGCTGGGCCTTTCTATTATATACATTACCCATAACTTTGGTATAATAAAGGCGCTTTGCCAGAGAGTGTTGGTGCTTTACAAAGGCAGCATAGTGGAGGAGGGGACTGTTGGTTCAGTTCTGAGTTCGCCCCAAAACTCTTATACAGTAAAGTTAATAGATTGCTTGAGGGTGTTAAGAAAATAAGGAGGGATTATTAATGAAATTGAACGATAACCTTCCTATCTGGGCCAGCGGTATTTTTCTAATTGCTTTGATCGGTGCAACAATTGCGGTAATCGCGTTTGTCTACAGCCTATAAGCGAGTTTATTTCTTGGGATTATAGCCTTTTAGGCCAAGGTACTGTGCCCGGCTGCTCAATTCCTCCTCGATCCTCAAGAGCTGGTTGTATTTACAGACCCGTTCCGAGCGGGCAGGAGCGCCGGTTTTTATCTGCCCGGAATTTGTTGCCACCGCCAGGTCAGCGATCGTTGTGTCTTCTGTTTCTCCGCTCCGGTGCGAGGTCATAAAGGTATAGCCGGCGGCGCTGGCGATCTCCATTGTATAAAGCGTTTCCGATAATGTCCCGATTTGGTTGAGCTTGATCAGGATCGAATTCCCCACCTTTTGCTTGATCCCTTTTTTCAGGAAATCCGGATTGGTCACAAAGACGTCGTCCCCGACCAGCTGGATCTTGCCCCCCAGCTTCTCGGTCATGATCTTCCAGCCGTCCCAATCCTTTTCCGAACAGCCGTCTTCGATCGAGATGATCGGATATTTGTTCACCCATGATTCGTAGAGGGCGACCATTTCTTCGGGAGCAAGGGCTTTGCCTTCGCTCTTAAGCTGGTACTGCCCGTCCTTGAAAAATTCGCTGGCCGCCGGATCAAGGGCCAGATAAACATCTCTACCAGGCGTATAGCCGGCTTTTTCGATCGCTTCCATGATGACTTGGATCGCTTCTTCGTTCTTCGTCAGTTTCGGTGCGAAACCGCCTTCATCGCCGACGCCGGTCGAAAGGCCGCGGTCCTTCAGGACTTTTTTCAGGGCCTGATAAACTTCGGCGCCGACCCGGAGAGCTTCAGAAAAAGATTTAACTCCGGCCGGGGAGATCATGAATTCCTGCAGCTCATAATTCCAGCCGGCATGGGCGCCGCCGTTCATGACGTTCATATTGGGGACTGGCAGGGTGACTGCTTTATCCCCGCCAATATATTTATAAAGCGGTATCCCGTACGCTTGGGCGGCGGCGTGTGCGACCGCCAGTGAAACTCCCAAGATCGCGTTGGCTCCCAGCTTGCTTTTGAAATCGGTCCCATCGAGTTCCAGCATCAGGTTATCGATCTTTAACTGTTGATGGGCCGGCATCCCGACGACTTTCGGGGCGATGATCTCGTTGACATTCTTGACCGCAGTGTAGACGCCTTTGCCGCCGTAGCGCTTATCATCCTTATCGCGTAGTTCCAGCGCTTCATGTTCACCGGTGGAAGCCCCTGAGGGGACAGCTGCCCGGCCGAGCGTCCCGTCCTTTAGGGTCACATCGACCTCAACTGTAGGATTTCCTCTCGAATCCAGGATCTGCCTGGCGTGGATCTTTTCGACCTTGGCCCCTGATTTCGCACGCCCTTCAACAAAAAAATATTCTCCCTTTAATCTAACCATTTTATTGCTCCTTTGCCCCGAGCGAACGTAGTGAGTCGAGGGGCTTTCTATTCTATAGGAAAGATAGGACAATTTCAAGAATCTTTCATCTTCAGGACCCGCATGCGGGTAAGCAGGGAGGTTCTTAAAGTCTTAAGCTCTTTAGCGGCCTGGCTGATGTTCCCCTGATTTTCGGTAATGGCGTTCTGGATTATCTCCCGTTCAAAGTTTTCCACGATCTCCCTTAAACTATCCACCGGAGTCTGCTTGGAACTGGCGGGTGACTGGATGGGGAGTTCAGCGGCGGAGATCAGGTTGCCCCTGGCCAGGACGACGACCCGTTCGATCATGTTCTGCAGTTCGCGGATATTACCGGGCCAGTCATAGCTTAGAAATGATCGTTTGGCTTCTTTGCCCAGGCCTTTGACTTTTTTGTTCAGCTGTTTATTGAATTTGCCAATAAAATATTCCACAAAGAGAGGGATGTCATCTTTTCTTTCCCTAAGCGGGGCGAGGGTGATTGGGATAACGTTCAGGCGGTAATAAAGATCAGACCGGAACTTGCCTTCATCGATCTGCTTTTTGAAATCAATGTTAGTGGCGGAGATTATCCGGACGTTAATCGGGACGCCTTTTTCCCCGCCGACTCGCTCAATAACTTTATCCTCCAGCACTCTCAGGAGTTTAGCCTGCATGGCGGCCGGCATACAGCCGATCTCGTCCAGGAAGAGCGTACCGCCGTCAGCCAGTTCAAATTTCCCCAGTTTTCTTTCCAGTGCGCCGGTAAAAGCGCCCCGTTCATACCCAAAAAGTTCGGATTCCAGGAGGTTATCGGGAATAGCCGCGCAGTTGACGGCGATAAAGGGCTTGGCTGACCGCCGGCTCTTTTTATGGATAGCGCGGGCGACCAGTTCTTTGCCGGTGCCTGATTCGCCGTTGATCAGAATGGTGCTGTCGGTCGGCGCCACCCGGTCGATCGTTTCATAGAGCCGCTTCATCACTTTTGTTTTTCCGATCAGATCACAGTAGGAGGTCGTTTCGTTCAAGGATTCGCGGAGATAAAGATTTTCCCTGACCAGCTCCCGCTTTTCCAATGCCTTGGCGATCAACGCCTGGAGCTCGCCGACGTCAAACGGCTTGGAGACAAAATCAAAAGCGCCGAGCCTCATTGATGCGACCGCCGAAGCGACATCTTTTGAGGCGGTGACCATGATAACGTCAAGGTTGGGGTCCAGCGTCTTGATCTTTTTAAGGATCTGCAGGCCGTCTTCGCCGGGCAGGCGGATGTCGAGGAGAACAAGGGCGAGCGGTTCGGCCGTGACGGTCTGCAGCGCCTCTTTGCCGGAAGAAGCGGTGATCACGTTATAGTTTTTTTTGAGGATGGAGCGGAAGGTCTCTAACATGTCGGCTTCATCATCGACGACCAAAAGGCTGGGCTTCCCAACAATTGTTGGGTTATGTTCCGTCATAAAATTGAGTGTAACATGGCCGTTATTTGCTTGTCAATTATCATGCCGGAGTGCTAAAATTGAGCCGATGACCATAAGAGCATTAGGCATATCCGCGCTGGTCCTGGGATTATTAGCCGGGACGCTTGTTTTTTTTGGCTGCGGAGATATTCCGGAGGAAGACGGGGAGACCGTTAGGACACTGAGCATTTCTCCTTCTTACGCCACAGTTGAAGTTAACTCGGTTTGCACTTATTCCGCCACCGCTTTATATACTGATGGGACCAGCGCTGTTATCCAGCCCAACTGGTCGGTCAGCAACGCTGTCGGTACGATAACATCAGCCGGGCTGTTTACGGCGACCAGAGAAGCGGGCGGCCTGGTCGTTGCTTATTATAAGAGCAGGACCGCTTATGCGACAGTGATCGTCACCGGTCATCACGAGCCCGGCGGATTGACAACGATCGAGGTCGCGCCTTCGGCGGTTGATACGAGGATCGGCAAGCAAGAGATGTTTGCCGCGCAGGGATATACTAATTCCGGCGAAACAGTCGCGATCACCCCGACCTGGTCTATCTCCGGGGACGCTATCGGGGTCCTTTCTTCTTCGGGAACGGTCGCTACCCTAGAAATAAATGCCGAGGGGAGCGCCTGGGTCTATTGCACTTCCGGGGAAGTTTATGGGACTTCGGAAGTCAAGGTCGAAGGTTATTTTGTGGAGCTAACCGCCGAAGTCGATACCTATGTCGATTCTGTTGACCATGCCGCCCATGGTAGTGATCTGGTCTTAATTGCCGGTAGGATCACTACCCCGGCTGAAAGGCTTTATGAGGCATACATTAAATTTGACACCGCTTTTATTCCCCTCGGTTCGACTGTCCAAAGCAGCACGCTAAAACTTTACGCGACCAGCACCGATGGGACTGCCATGAACATCGGGCGCATTGCCAGTGTCTGGAATGAATCAACGACCTGGGAAAGCAGGCCGTCGCTCGGCAGTTTTATCGGGAACAAGACCTTTGCGGCGGGAGACAATACAATGGATATCACCGATACCGTGCAATACTGGCTGGATACCAGTAATTACGGAGTTATGATCTATCAGGCCACAACCGGCGTCGGATCGGTCAACCTGATCAGCGAAGACGATACTTCGGTCGATGAGCGCCGCCCGAAATTAGAGATCGAATACACCTTGCCTTAAAATTAGGCATACTTTATAATAATGTTTATCATTATGTCGAAGGGGGATTAAAAATGGCATTAGACGCGGCGTCAAAAGAAGTTCTGGAAAGGGCAAAAACAGACGGCGTCCATTTTGTCAATCTGCAATTCACCGATATTCTGGGGTCCATTAAATCCGTCGCCATCCCGGCCGAACGCCTGGCGGACGTGCTGGAGAAGGGGATATGGTTCGACGGCTCAAGCATTTTAGGTTTTGTCCGGATCTGCGAATCAGACATGATCCTGCGGCCGGACCCGGCGACTTACGCTGTGACCCCCTGGACGCCTGCGGAGCGGAAATCGGCCCGGTTTCTCTGCGATATCCACACTCCCGACGGCCAGCCATTCGAGGGCGACCCCCGGTCGATCCTCAAGAAGGCACTGGCCGAAACGAGCAAACTCGGCTACGTTTATAATTGCGGTCCAGAGGTCGAGTTTTACCTCTTCAAGAAAGAAGATTCGAAGATCACGACCTCACCGCACGATATTGGCGGTTACTTCGACTATTCTCCGCGCGACATGGCGAGCAATGTCCGCAAGGATATCGTCATCGCCCTGGAGCAGATGGGGCTGACGGCCGAGATGTCGCACCACGAATGCGGCCCCGGCCAGCACGAGATCGATGTCCGCTACGCTGATGCGCTGACGGCGGCTGATAATGCGATCACTTTAAAGTACACGATCAAGGCGATCGCCCAGCGGCACGATCTCTATGCTTCCTTCATGCCCAAGCCGTTGTACAAGCAGGCCGGGAGCGGCATGCATGTCCACCAGTCGTTCTTTGACAAGAAAGGGAAGAAC
>JAQTLJ010000014.1 GCA_028714935.1 Candidatus Margulisiibacteriota bacterium
GTCAACCATCCCCAGCACTTTTTCCTTAACTTTCACTTCTGCCTTTGCCTTAACCTTTAATGCCTTTACCTTCTTCTTTGGCTTCACTACTTTTTTAGCCTTAACTGCCTTTTTTGCCTTCTTCACTTTCTTCTTTACCATGTCGATCACCCCTTTTGCCCTATTCTATCACTTAGCTAAATATTTAATCAAATCTTCCCTGCCCAATTGTTTCAACGCCTTGACCACCTGGCGGTAATTCCGTTCCAGCTGCGGCTGCAGCAGCGCTTTCTGGAAGCTCCGCTCCTCGCCTTTCGGGATATGGACCGGTTTACCGGTAAACGGGTCCAGCCCGGTATAATACATGCAGGTCGAGACCGTCATCGGCGTCGGCGAAAAATTCTGCACCTGTTCAATGCGGACATGATGCGTTTTCATGAATAAAGCCAGGTCCAGGGCATGTTTGAGGGTGCTGCCCGGATGGGACGAGATAAAATAAGGGATCAGGAATTGTCTCTTTCCGTGCTTTTTATTCAGCTGCTCGAACTTTTCCTTGAATTCCAGGAATTTGCTCACCTTCGGTTTCCCCATAAGCAGCAGCACTTCTTCACAGATATGCTCCGGAGCAATGCTTAAATGTCCTCCGACATGATGCTTGACTAGTTCTTCAATATATTCATCATCGAGCAGGGCCAGGTCATAGCGGATGCCGGAGCCGATGAATAAATGTTTAACGCCCGGGATGCCGCGCAGCTCCCGCAGCAATTTGAGCGCCGGCTTAAGCGAATGTTTTAGGTCTTTGCAAACGGTCGGATAGATACAACTGGCTCTCACGCAGCCCGTTTCCCGAGTACATTCCATCCCGTACATGTTGGCAGTCGGCCCGCCGACGTCAAGGATATTCCCTCTGAAACCCGGCTGTTTGACGATCTTGGTTTCGATCTCTTGTTTGATCGAGGCCAGGCTCCGGCTGGTCACATACTTCCCCTGATGCTGCGAGATCGCGCAGAAAGAACAGCCGCCAAAGCACCCCCGATGGGAAACAGTTGAGTCCCTGACAAAATCCCAGGCCGGGATCCGCTGCCCCTGATACATAGGATGAGGGGAACGGGCAAAGGGCAAAGTAAATAGAGAATCCAGCTCTGGCGCCGTCAGGTTCTCCGGCGGAAAAACGACCAGATATCGTCCCTGGCACGGCTGGATAATCGTTCGCGGATATCGTTTCCGTCCTTCCAGGTAATAGAGCTTGAACGCTTCGGCATATTTCCTCTTATCCGCCGCCACTTCTTCGAATGAAGGTAGAATCAGGGCGTTTTCATATTTGCTAATATCTTTTTCGATTTTTGCACAATTTGGAATTTCGAATTTGTTTCGTATTTCGGATTTAGAATTTAGAATTTCAGCAAGCCGGAGTATCCCTTTCTCTCCCATGCCATAGACCAGATAATCGGCCTTCGCGTCGAATATTAATGGGCGTCTAACTTTGTCATCCCAAAAGTCATATTGGGCGAACCGCCGCAAACTCGCTTCCACCCCACCCAGCACGACCGGCACATCGGGGAACAGGGATTTAAGCTTGTTCGTATAGACGATCGTCGCGCGGTCCGGCCGGTAGCCGGCTTCATCGCTGGGTGAATACATATCGGTCCGGCGGATCTTTTTGTCGGCGGTATAATTGGCGACCATGGAATCGAGGTTGCCGGCGGAAACGCCGAAAAACAAACGAGGTTTCCCCAGCTTCAAGAAATCGGCATCTTTCTTCCAATCGGGCTGCGGGATTATCCCGACGGAAAAGCCCTGAGCTTCAAGATAACGTGCGATCAGGACCGGGCCGAAGCTCGGGTGGTCGATATAAGCGTCGCCGCTGACAATAATGATATCAAGTTGGCCGCTAAACTCGCTTTTATCGACCGGCAGGAAGGCTGGCATCAGACCAATAATAGTTTGGCGGGCGGAAAACCGTTAAATCCGGGGACGGCGCTGGCGGACGAATAAGCGCCGATATTCTTGACGTACACGACGTTGCCGACGTCAAGTTCGGGCAGGTCTTCATTGAGCGAGATCGTGTCGAACGAGTCGCAGGTCGGCCCGGCTAAGGTCGACAGGAACTTTTGCCCGCGGCGCAGCGTTCTGAATTCATAGCGGCAATGGTCGAAAACGATCCCGGAAAAATCGCCGTACACGCCGTCATTGAGGTAATAATAATTCTTGTTATTGCGAAAAGTCCGGCCGACGACCTGGGTGACCAGCGTTCCCGCCGGGCCGACCAGGAACCGCCCCGGCTCGGCGATGAACTTCGTTTTTTTGTCGAACAGCCTTTTCATCTTCTTGCGGAGATGCCGGGCGATATCCCGGAACGAGATCTGGTCGTCATTCTCAAAATGCCTGATCGGGAAGCCGCCGCCGATATCCAGCGTGTCCAGCTCCAGGCCGATCTTCTTGGCCTCATAGAATATGACCGAAGAGACCTCGAGCGCTTTCAGGTAATTCTCGACGTTGAGGCACTGCGAGCCGACGTGAAAAGCGACCCCGCCCGGCTTTAAGCCGAGCGATTTCGCCTTCTTCAGAAGGAAGATCGCCTGGTCGGGGTCAGCCCCGAACTTGAGGGACAATTCCACGGTACTGCCGATATTTTCGACCTTGATCCTGACCAGGACTTTTGCGCCCGGGCAATAGCGGGCGATCTTGTACAGCTCCGGCTCGTTGTCAAAGGTCATGAGTTTAACCTTTTTCTTATAAGCAAAAGCGATGTCCTCGTTGCTTTTGATCGTATTGGCAAAAATGATCCTGTCCGGCGAGGCGCCCAGGTTGAGGACCAGTTTCATCTCGTTGGCGCTGGCGACGTCAAAACCGGCCCCCAGGTTGATAAAATATTTGATGATCTCCGGGTGCGGATTAGCCTTGATCGCGTAGTAAGGAAAAACCTGGGGCAAATAACGCCGGAAACGGTCGTACTGCGCCCGGAGCTCCGCCCGGCTGACCAGCATCAGCGGGGTCTTGTTCCTCTTGATGACGCGGCGGAGCGTCGCTTCGACCCGTTTCACGGCCTAGCTTCCGCCGCCGCGCTCCGGCCCAGCCGGCGGACTTTAACCGCTGGTTTTTCGATATTGGAGCGTTCGCGGTGATCGACGAGAAACGTGGTGAACTGCCAGACATCTTCATCCTTCGGCCGCGGCATATCGAACTTGGTGAATTTAGTGTTCAGGTTCTTGAGCGGCGTCCAGTCGGCCGCCTGAGAAACGAACGGCTTGATATAAGGCATAGCAATATTAAGGATAAACTCATGGTCCAGGTCATCCGGCATCAGGAAACCGCGTTTCGGGTTCTTGATCATCCAGATGGCGGCGGCCACGACGGAAACGGCGACCTGCATGGTCGTCGCCTGCTGGTGCGGGACCAGCTTGCGGGCGGTGTGGATGTCGAGCAGGCTGCCGCACCACCACGACTTGAAATCGTGGCCCATTAAAAGGACCCCCAGCTCATCACGGCCGTCAATGATCTCGTCAGCCATGATCCGCTGTTTTTCCTGCATCTGGAACTGGCGCATCTCCAGCTCATGGAGCGAATTGATGGCCACATCCGACGGGCAATAAGCATAGTGGACGGTCGGGCGGTAGACTGCTTTGCCCTTTTCCCAGACGGTCAGGTGGTCGGAAATGCTGAACGCTTCGCCGTGGCGGATGACCATGCCGGTAATTTCCCCGCACGGCACCCAGGAGCGGACCCAGGTCTTCATCCCTAGCGTCGACAGGCAGATCTGGTTCTTCGGGCCGACCTTGTGGAAAAACGCCCCTTTGGGGATATATTTCTCGTGCGTTCCCCAACCAAGCTCCGCCGGCGCCACACCCTCTTCATAAAAACCTTCGATGCTCCAGGTATTAACGAATTCGTTGACCTGTTTCGGCTGGTCGGTGATCTGCGTGTCGCGCTCCGAGATATGGATGACCTTGACCCCAGTCAGCATCGCCAGTTTTGGGAAGTCTTTTTCCTCCAGGGCGATCTCCAGTTTTTTCCGACGGGAGTCTTTCGGCTTTTCCTTCAGGATCTTCTTAGTGATGTCGATCAGCGCCTGTTTGGGGAAGTGGGAAACGAGCCCCGGGTTCGCCCCGTGGTCCACGACCGCGGTCGTCCCGTTATTGTCGCCCCATTTCTCCAGCAATTCCCTGATCTCCATATGGCGAGTATAAAGCGTATATTGCGTCGGGTCATTCCTGATCTCGTCTTTATATGGGTCCCATTCCTCAATGGAAGTGTTGCAATAAAGGACCTCATTATCGCGGCACCACTGGAGGATGGCGCGGCAGTCGATGTTCCAGGCAAGATCGATGATCAGATCACCTTTACCGACGTATTCCTTTAAAACGACCTTATAATTGTCCTGAGTGATCCGCTCTTCGACGTATTTTGCCCCTTTGGCCAGCGAATCTTTGACCCGGTGCCGGTTGTCGACGAAATCCATGATGGTCACATTGGCCGGCGGCACGTCCATCAGTTTCAGGACGAGCGGGATAGCGCATTGCGACACCGATCCGCAACCAATGATCAAAATCTTGCCATTAAATTTAACGTGTTTCATTTTTTATCTCCCTCCAGTTTTTATTGTAACATAAGACAATAATATTTCCCATATTAATTTACGCCCGTATTAACGCGCTCGCGGTGGTCAGCCATGAATGTTGAAAATTGCCAGACATCCTCCTCCTCCGGCTGCGGCAGATCGAACCGGGTAAATTTAGTATTAAGGGTCTTCAACGGCGTCCAATCAACCTGAGCAGAGACAAACGGCTTGATATAAGGGATGCAGATCTTCAGTATCTCCTCATGGTCGATGTCGTCCGGCAATAAAAATCCGCGCCACGGATTCTTGATCGCCCACACCGCCGCCGCTACAACGGAGACCGCCACCTGCAGGACGGTCGCCTGCTGGCCGTCACCGGCCAATTTTCTGGCCGCGTGCACATCCAGCGTGCTGCCGCACCACCACGAGGTAAAATCATGGCCCATTAGCAGCACCCCCAGTTCATCGCGGCCGCCAATAATCTCTGCCGTCATGATCCGCTGTTTTTCCTGCAGTTTGAACTCGCGCATTTCCAGTTCGTGCAGGGAATTTACCGCCCCATCGCACGGACAATAAGCGTAACAGACCGTCGGGCGGTAGACCGCCACGTCGTCTTCCCAGACAGTTAAACGGTCGGAAATACTGAACGCTTCGCCGTGCCGGATGACCATCCCGGTAATCTGTCCGCTGGGGACCCAGGAGCGGACCCAGGTTTTAATGCCGAGGGTATTAAGGCAAATCTGGTTCCCCGGTCCGGTTTTGTGCGTGTAGGCGCCTCTGGGCAGATAACGTTCATGCGTGCCCCAACCGATCTCGACCGGTGCAACCCCTTCCTCAAAAAAGCCCTCAATGCTCCAGGTATTAACGAACTCGTTCATTTGTTTTGGCCGGTCGGTTATCTGGGAATCGCGTTCTGAGACATGAATGACCTTGACACCGGTTAACTGCGCCAGCTTAGCAAAATATTTGCCATTGAGGGCCGCTTCCAGCGCCAGCCGCCGCTCATCTTTGGGCTTTTCCTTCAAGATCTTCTCGGCGATCTGCCTCAGCGCGTGCTTGGTAAAATGAGAAACCAGGCCGGGATTGGCTCCGTGGTCAAAAATCATCGTCGCCCCGCTGTTATCGCCCCAGCCTTTTATGATCTCCCGCAATTCCATATGCCGGGAATAAAGCGTATATCTCGCCGGGTCATTCCTTTCGGCGTCAAGGTAAGGGTCCCAATCCTCGACCGAGGTGTTGACATACAGGATGTCGTTGTCCCGGCAGAATCGCATCATCGCCGCGCAATCGATGTTCCAAGCCAGGTCGATGATCAGGTCGCCAGGTAAAACATGATTTTTCAGCAAATGGGCGTAATTATCCTTGGTCACCCTGCCCAGCACAAAATTTACTCCTTTGTCGAGCGAGTCCCTGATCTTGCCACGATTATCCATAAAGTCGAGAACTGTACTTTGCTGAGGAGGCACATCGATCAGCTCGATCATCAAAGGGATGGCGCAGCGCGATACCGAGCCGCAACCAATAATCAGAATCCGACCTTTAAATTTAACATATTTCATGTTTTGCCTCCAAAAAGAAATATTTTTCGCGGACCGCTACTTCTTTATCCGAGGCGTCTAGCGGGGATCTCGTCTCTGGCAGCTTTCCAGAGGATTCTAATATCACTAACGAAACAACCAAGCAGTAATTCGTTAGAGGCTGCATTCGTCTTGTTTAAGGGATGAGCTTCGATCTCACCGTTAAATGTCGTATATATTTTAATTATTTTCATTTCGCACTTTTCTAGTTTTATTCTATCAGAGTAAAATATTTTGTCAAACAATAATAGCGAGTGGTATAATAGTTTTATGCGCCCGTAGCTCAATTGGATAGAGCGTCTGCCTTCGAAGCAGCAGGCTACAGGTTCAAGTCCTGTCGGGCGCACATCTCGACTCGCTTCGCTCGCTCGATATTGCGGGCTTACTCCCTGCCGGGCGCATTTATTTTAGGATTTTTTCTAGCTTCCTTAACGCCCGCGCCCGATGGCTGAGCCGGTTCTTCATTGCCGGCGCCATTTCGGCAAAAGTCTTCCTGTAGCCCGACGGGACAAAGACCGGGTCGTAACCGAACCCGTGCTTGCCACGCATCTCATGGATAATTTTCCCTCGGCAAACTCCCTTGACCGTCCTGACCCTACCCGACGGATACTTGACAGCAATGACGCAAACAAACTTCGCCCCTCGTCTCTCGTCCATCGTCTTTAGAAGCTTAGTGCAGAGGTTCCGCGGTGTCGGCGGACTGGCAAACCTGGCCGACCTTACCCCCGGCCTGCCCCCCAGGCAGTCGACCATCAGCCCCGAATCATCCGCGATCGCAATTTGTCCAATTTTTAACCTTATCGATTTTGCCTTTTTGACGGCATTTTCCTCAAACGTCTTCCCGTCTTCTTTGACCCTAGTCCCTAGCTTGCTCCGAGCGCAGTCGAGGAGTCCCTGTACCCTAATCCCTTTGAGTATATGCCGTATCTCCCGGAGCTTATGTTTATTAGTTGTTGCGACCAGGATTCCCATGAAATATATTTTAGCATTCCTTATCCGAAGTATACAGCCCTCATCCGAAGTCTTTCTTAATGGATTAACTTTCTTCCGTGGCCTTCTCCCAGAGGGAGAAGGGATTGAGTGTTAATTGTTTGGTTAAGTAATCGAAACCCCCCCAACCCCCTCTCCCCCTGGGAGAGGGCCAAAAATCAGTGCTTTTCAATAATTGATAATTTGGGTGAGGGCTGCTTGCCAATCCCGTGCAAGTTTTTGACCATTAAACCCGATATTATTGATAGTTAGATACTATGCTTTCGGTCAGCCTGTTGCCGGAGGCAAATTCAACCAAGAACAGGCCACTTGGTTTTTTTGTTTTTAATGGGAAATTAAGTGAAATTATCGGTCGAAGTTAACGATATATATACAGGGAAAAGATAAAGTATGGGTATTACCAAACCAGCGATCAGACCGGAAGAAATCAGAGCTCAGGTCAGAGAACTCCAGAGGTCTCGCACCGAGCTTTTGTCGAGGCTAAACACGCTCAGGAATCTGATCACCCAAAGGATCAGGGAAAATCCCTACTCACTTACCGCGGCAGAAAGCACGGCGCTCCGCCAGCTGGACACCATCATCAGGACACTGCAGACCCGCGACCTGAAAGCCAGCGAGGTTGAAACTCTTAACAAAGCGCTGGAAACCCTCGATAAATCAAGCGCCCGGAACGAAATGGAAAAGAAAGCCCTGCAGAATGCCGAACAGGAATTTGATCGGTACCAGGCAAACGGCGCCAATCAGAACGCTGCCGCCGCCCAGGCAAACCGGCAGCATCACTCAACTGCGCCGGTCGGCGCACCGTCCCAGCCCGGAGCCAATGCCTCCGAACTCAGCCGGATACTCAGCGGGCAATTGACATCCAGCCAGGACCTGAACGTCCATACTATCGACCTCAAGCACATCATCCAACAGATACGGTCGCTCACTTTGGGCCGGCAGGACGCATCACTGCAGGGCATCTTGAGGGCCCTCCCCCAGGAAACGGTAAGAGGCGAGCAGAGCTCGCTCGTTGCCGATATCCTCGGCCGGATCATGCTGGCCAGGATCATCGAAAAGCTGGTCAAGAGCATTTCTGATAAATCGAACGGCGGCTCCGTCACCGAGAAAATGCTCGAAGCGGCCGTCAAAGAGCTTAACAACTCACTCCGCCTTGCCTCGGTGGAAACCAAGACCAAGTCCGCAAGCCAGGTCCGCAAGGACAAGGAAACTTTGGAACGCGAGAGAGAGCTCGGCCTCGATAAAGAAGCCAGCAGCGACAGGAATGTTCGCTTTGAGGTCTCTTATAACCGGGCCCGGAATACCATGGAGATCAGTATCAACGGCCGCGCCACGGAAAGGGACCTCGTCACCAACGCCAGGAACCTGTTCAGCAACCGGCCGGAGCAAGCGCTCCCGCTGATCATCGAAGCCGCCGCCCGCCTGGTCGCCGGCAACGCCTCCTACCGCAGTGAAGTCGTCCGTGTCGTCACCGGGTTATTTACCCAGGTTTCCGACGCTAACGTCAATTTCGAGACCATTTACCGGTCGGTCTCCCGCACCCTGATCACCAAACCGGCGGCCACGCCGTCGATGCAGATCGGGACCCCGTCCGGCCAGATCCTGTCTGAACTGCGGGCCGAGATCTCCCGGTCGATCATGTCGACCGCGCCGCAGATCACCATCCCGGCGCTGCTCAAAGAATACAACCGCGCCTCGATCACTAAGAACCAGACCGCGATGAACGACCTAGCCAAAGTGATAAGCGATGTCGCCCGGACCGACGAAGGGCGCAAATTCATCATCAGCGCTTTCTCTTCCAACCGGCCGCCGGTAGAGATGACTTCGACCGCAGCGGGCAAGAGCATTGTTATCCAGACGGTTTCTGACATTCTGGCCGGCTCGCAATCGGCCGCCAAGGCTGCCGTCGAGACCAGGCCGGAGGCCAAGACCAACCTGCACCAGATCAAGGATGCCGGCCAGCGGCAGATGGAGATCGCCAAACAGCTCGCTTCAGCCAACCAAGCCCTCCTGGGCGAGAAACTGGCCGCCGCCGAAGGAACCGCTTATCTGGCCGCCAGCGACTTCCTGAAAGCGGTCAATCAGGTCAACCGCGCCATCGAGCTCGTCGGTAAAGGGAGCCTGGTCAAAGCAAGTAAACGGAGTAAAGCCGCCGCTGCCAATAAGGTCAACGCTAAGAGCCGAGCCGCAGGCAGCCGGACCGCTTCGAAGAGACCGGCACAGCAGGCCAAACTGACGGCGACCATGCAGGCCATGCATGAACTCAAATCGACCTTAAAATCGACCGGTTTAACGATGTCCAGCACGATCGTGGAAAACATTTATTCCGGCATGGTCGGCCTTAACCTGATCTCGGAGATCAAGGGGATGACCGGCAATATCAACAGCCCGGCGGAACAGTCAAAATCGACCGCCACGATGCTGCGGGTGATCGAAGCGCTCGAGGCCCAGGTCCAGAAAGCAGCCGGAACCAGGGCAGCCAGAAGCGTCTCTTCGGCCACCGCTGCCAAAGCGGCGGAAGAGATCCTGGCCCATTCACCGCGCCTGTTATATTACGGTATTATCCTGCGGCTGGTCAGGCTTGATGGGGAGCTGTTTGAGCTAGTCTATAGCAAGTTAAGGGAAAAAGGCCGGACCAAAGCCCTCATTAACGACATCAAAAAAGGCGACGTTGACGAAGCCACTGACGAAGTTCTGGATATGGTCTGGACAGTTTCCTCTGTCGCTAACCGCCAGTCGGAGCAACAGAAAGAAGAAGCACTGCCGCTGGCTGCCTAAATATCATCTTAAATCCCCCACCCCTGATTTTATCCCTGGATTATTGATTGTCACAGGATTTCTCAGGATAAAGGCAAAATCACTGATTTTTCACGGATTGTCACGGGATTCCCAGATATTAATTTTATCACTCCGAGATATCCAAGATCATCTGCGACCAATCCGCGAATAAAATCAACATCCTGGGAGATCCAGAGATGATCCAGTGATGATCCTGAGAGTTCAATAAATCATGCAAGTTTTCCGCAAGTTAACCCGATAATATAAGTGAAATGAATAAAGCATTTAACGGATTGCCTGTTTACGTGATGATTTTATCGTCTATTTTTGGAGGTAAATAATGGTTGTTACGGCATACCCTGGATATATAGGGGTTAACGGGGAAAGCGGCGGTACTTCTCTTACCCGCTGGCGCTCAGAAGCCACGGTGGGCGCTCTTTTAGCAGACATGGTTCGCTTCGTTGACCAGGAAGGCGATGGGACCGGGATCTCAATTATTATTAATGAAGGCTTTGCCCTTGAAGACCGCAATGACAGCTTGGGCCCCACTTACCAAGAATCACTTGGCGATTATGTCGGCTCCCAGCGCGGGCTCGTTGCCGGCCGGCTGTCTCAGGCTTTAACTAGCATTACCTTCCCTGAAGGGATAACCACCGACGCGCAAAAAATAGCCTACATTAATGATCGTTTAGATCTCCTTGAAACCGCCCTGTATAATAACTCCGGTTCCACCTACAATCTTGAAGCGGTCAGAGCCTATTTGAGGAGGCCCGAGGGGGGAATATCGCTAGCCCAAATCGCCGGGCTCCAGGGCGAGACCTCGGATGCAAGAATCGCCAATTTGCTAAGAAGCATGGGGGAAGATCCCGAACAATTTACTACTGCCCACATGCAAGCTTTTGAGCAATTAGAAACTTTGGCCAGCACCCAGCACCGCGCAGATGTTCTGCATTCATTGGACGGGAAAGACCTGAGTTCCGAAGCCAGTGTCCGGACGGCCCTTCAAGAATTGGGCTACAGCCAGGCAATAATTGACGCGGTAATCACCCATCTCAATGAGGGCGAGGTGTCATATTCAGATCTTATCGAAGCCGACCTCGCTTCAACTATAGTATATGAAGAAATTGAAGCCAACGCGGCTTTCCAGGCGCATCATGATACCGGGGCAGCTGCTCCTGCCCTCACTGAAGAAAACCAGGATATAATCGATCTGGCCAACGGCCAACTCGAAGAACACAGGTTGGCTGAGGAACCTTCTGACTCGGTTATGCCCTCCGGCCCCCAAAACATACAAGAGATCCTGGCCAGTAGAGGGGTCGCTTTTGAGACGCTCGACATAAATGGCGACGGCACGATCACCCGGACAGAAGTGCAATATTACAACGCGCACAATGCTGCCGATGCAATGGATATTACCGAGAACATCTTCAACCTCATCGCCAATAATATGGTAGTTGGCAGCGGCGACGGCGAGATCAGCCAGGCCGAGTGGACCCGCGCGGTTGATGTCATCAGCCGCTACACGATGGTCAGGGGGATCAGCGACGAGGAAGCGGTTGAGCTTTACTTCAATCCCGACGCCACCTTCCGCAATGAAGATTTGGATGCTATGGAAGCTGCTTCTACAGCGGTTTTTGATGAACTTAACAACAAAGACCTGAGCGATGCGGCCCATGTCAGGACCGCCCTTCAGGAATTGGGTTACTCATCTGCTGTTATAGAGGCCGTAATAGCCGAGATCAGCGATTACAGTATCGGCGCCGCAGGCATCGCTTCTATTATAATTAATGTAGTGGAAGACGCCCGGACCGGCCGCGGCCCCAACAACCTGACCTGGCCTCCGGGGCAATATTACACCCCCGAGATGATCATGGGCTTCCTGCGCGGCGAAGGGGTGATGGACCCCAGCATCTTCTTCACCGACGAGTCGATGCAAGAGACAATGAACAACATCCAGTGGTCCCAGAGCTTACAGGAAAGACAGGGACATGCGCGTACTTTACTCCAGAGTCTAATCAGCGCCGGCCGCCTGGCCGAAGCCGAATGTTTATTGCGGATCTTAACCGATGAAACTTACATGGGAGGCCAGTACAGCCAGTACCATGTCGACGGCATCGCCGGGGACGACGAGGTCGCCCGGCAAATGGCCGCTCAGTATGTCCACAGCCACCAGTATACCCGCGCCCTCCACTGGGCAGAAACTGTCGCCGATTCAGATGTCCTTAACAATATCTACCGCCAAATCGCCAACGGCTATCTTGACCAGAGGCCGCCCAACTACACCGGCGCCCTGGACGCAGCCCAGCATATAACTGACATGAACCAGAGGGACCAGATACTCCAGCCGCTATTCCAGACCTGCCGGACCGGCACCGATCCGGGCCGGCTGCAGCTTGCCTACGAGATCGGCCAGTTCTGGCTGGAGCACGGCTCCAGCAGCGGCAGCGCCCTGGACAACCTGGCGCTTGTCGCCCAGGCCTGCGTCACTTCTACCAATCCGCAGGTAAGGGCGCTGGCAGAAACGATCGTCAATTACATGGCAGAACATAGCAATCCTGACACGGACACCGTGACGATCAGGCGCAACACCCCTTCGGGACCGCAGGAGACGGAAATGTCGGTCGCCGCTTTCCGTCAGCAGACCATTGACTCGCTCAGGACACCGCCCGAGATCGCCGCGATCAGGGCTTCGGTCCTGCCGGCTGGCGCTGCCAATCCCAACCTGGCCAATGCTCCACATGCAATCGAACAACTGCAGGCGCTAATCGCGGCCCACTCGGCGGATACGCCTGAAGACAGGGAGATCAAGGCGCACGCTTACCTGGCGCTGGCCGATATTTACCGCGCCGCGGGCGACTCGGTCTTTGACGAAGGCTATTCCGGCCATTTCCACGATACCGACGCTTATCACATGTACGAGCTTGCCGCCCGGTGCGGCCATCAGGCGGCTACTCTTTTCATCGGCTTAAGGGATGCGGCTCCGGCAGGGTCAGAAGATAGAACTTATTACAACAGCATGGTCGGTAAGAGCAACGGTGTTATTGGCCAGTTGATCGTCGACTTTACGCCCTACTTTGCCGACACGGAGCACAAAGGCAGCGACGGGCTCCGCCTGGCGGACGCTGGCGCGTTTACGGCAGATTTGAGGACCCTAGCCAAATATATCCCTACCGGCTCACCGGTCTCTTATACCGATGAGAACCGTCAACCACGCGATTGTGAAGCGAGCGTTCTCTTCAAACGCCGGGTCGCTTTAAATGACGACCAAGCACATCCTGCCAGCTATTTTACTGCACACCCGGCGCCGGCCGATCCGCTGGATGCGTATCAACAGATCATGCCGCCGCCGCCGGAACCAGGAGGGCTTGTTGTCGATGCCGAAGCAAGCACAACCGGCAGGGTTAATCAACAGTTTAGCTACACCTTCACGGTTAATGAACCTGTAGGCGATGTGGCCTGGACTCTGGGCGAAGGCGATCAGGCAGAACTCGAGAGCTTTGGCCTTACCTTTGCCAATGGCGTCATTTCCGGCCGGCCGAACCATGCCGGAACAATAACTCTTTCGGTCACGTCGACTGATTCCGCCGACCCGCCTCATACCAATACGCGGGAAGTGACTTTCACCATCCAGCCGCCGATACCGGCCGGGACGATTACCGGGTCGGGTAATTTAGGCAATGCCACGGTTGGCACAGCTTTCACTGGACGCACGTTAACTGTACATGCACGGCCTTCAGGAACAGCTCTAGCCTTTGCGTTTGTTGGTAATCACCCAACATGGCTGAGTATTACTCCAGGCACTGGAGTTGTTTCTGGGACACCGCCGGCTGGCACAACCGCTGGCGATGTTACATTCCAAGTCCGCGCTTATGAGGGAGCGCCGGCCAAGACTTTCACCGTTCACGTCGGAGCGGCGGCAACGCCCCATGCTGATGATACTCATTCTGCGGATGACGCTAGTGGGGAAACAGCTTCTCTAGCTATTGCGCGCACTGGTACTAACGCCCTATCAACAACTTCAGATGCTAATATTGTGCTGACAATAACAGGAGGAACCGGCCCATACACCATCTCCGGGCTACCCGCCGGATTAACTCCAACTGTGACAGGCCAGCGCATTGTTATTACTGGAAGAGCTACTACAGAGGGATCTTATTCTGTTACGGTTTCCGACCA
>JAQTLJ010000015.1 GCA_028714935.1 Candidatus Margulisiibacteriota bacterium
TTGGCGTCCTCATATCATCGAACCTCGACAGGTGGTTGGTCCAGAACTTCGTTCCCTAGCCCTCGTTAACTTTTTTAAGCGAGCAGTATTGTTTTTTCGCCCAGTTAATAAAAGCCCGGCGGGTATGTTCACAATGGCAGTAGTCATTGGTCGTCGTGTGGTCGAGCGGCGGATAAACCGGTTCATTATCGACCTGCCAGAAGAGGAGGGCTGGGTGATCTTTGTAGCGGGCAACAAGTTTCCTGGTCAACCGCTCAGCCAGTTTACGGTAATGCGGGTTGTCTTTACAGATATTAGGCCGGGGGCCGAACTCAGGGTAGAGCGTGCCGTCCTGGGCGACCGGCCGGCTGTTCGGATATTGGCGGTAGAACCAGGGCGGAACTTGAGAAGTCGGGATGCCGAGCAGGACCTTAAGGCCGTGTTTGGCGCAGAGGTCCATCGCCCGGTCAACCTGGCTAAAATCGAACTTTCCTTCATCCGGCTCAATGAGATCCCAGGCCATTTCGTTGAAACGGATGATATTAAAACCGGTCTTTTTGATGTTCCGGAAATTCTCTTCCCAGGTTTCAACCGGCCACTGATCGGGGTAAAAAGTCACGCCAAACGGGAACATAATGCGGTAATTATAGCATACTTATTATTCGAGAGTCACGACGATTTTCTTGACTTTTCGGCTGCGGATCTGGCCGGCGTATGGCTCTTTGACAACGGGGCCGGCGATGTTGACCTCTTTGTCTTCCAGGGTCAGCTTGTAAGATACGGGTTTGACCCCGCCGTCGAAAGTGTCTTGCCCTGATTTATTTATATATTCAACCTCGATCGCGCCGAGCAGCTTGAAGCCGAGTTTCCCCTTATTGAACAGCCAGGCCGGGAGGATGGGGGAAAGCCGGAAGCAGAGCTGGCCGTTCTTATCCAGATAAAAGATATTCTTGCCGGTCGTCATGACGATCCACATATCGATGAATTCGGCGGCGCCGCCCGACAGCCGGGCGACAAAACCGCGGCCGTGGTTCTCTTTGTTCGGATGGGCCGAAGAGACGATCAGCGAAGAATTTTCCAGGATGCTCCGCTTATAAACTTTGGGATCCATGAACGGTATCAGGACGTCCTTGAAATCGGCAAAGAATTCCTTATACAGACCGGCCTTCAGCAGTTCGAGCATATACTTGTATTCCATGTGCAGCCAGATCGATTCGTTCTCCAGCCAGCCGGGCGTAAATATCCGGCTCCGGCCGATCTCGATCGGCGTATCTTCCAGCGGGGCATTGACCTTGTACATTTTAAGCTTCTGGTCGTAAAGCGGGCTGTCCTTGACGAGTTTGTAGACCTTTTTGTCTTTCTCGACCTTCAGGGCATGGACAAAGCCTTCCAGAAAAAGCGGCAGCGGCTTTTGCGTGAATCTCTTGACCTTGATATACTTCCCCTCTTCCAGCTCATACTCGGCCACTTCGTTGATGAAATAAGTGTAATAATTACCGTATTTTTTCAGGGTTTTCTTGATACCGAGGTCGCATTTTTTAATGACCTTTTTGAGGAAGTCGGCCGCGGATTTCCCGTCGATATTGCCTTCTTCGCCGCTGATGCCGAGCCGGGTTTTCTGGCGATAGGCTTCCTTGATCTTGTAAGTCTCGTCCCAATACTCAAAATCGCCGGCCGCTTTGCTTAGCTGTTCGCTGATCAGTTCGACCAGCTCTTTGACCTCGACCGGCAGAACGATCTCGGCATTGTCGGCCAGGAATTTGAGGATGTAGGCGCATAGCCTTTTCAGCTCCAGTGTTTCCGAGAGCGAAGAGCCAAGGAGCCCCGGCAGGCCGTTAAGCGCGTCGTACCAGTTGGGCTTGTCCGCTTCCATCTCCAGCCCGATCCCTTCCGCGTCGAACGAGGCCGCCTTGTTGGCGGCGATACAGAGGAGCTTGGCGATCAGGGTAGTGAAATACGACTTGCCTCTGCCGAACTCGGTCCTGACGGCGTTCCGGTTGCGCCCGCGGCCTTTGATCAGCGTCGCTTTTTCGACGTCAAACCGGACGCTTTCATATTGCCGGACATCCTTGCCTGACAGCTTATACTTGTCTCTCCGGGGAGCGACGACGTGGTCATTGTCAAAAAAGGTGAACGATTTGTTCTGGAACAAGATCTCCGCCATCTTTTCCGGATAGATCCCCTCAAAACTTTCCAGCAGGTCGGTATTGTAAAAAGCGTGGTCGGTCCAGAAGCCTTCGCCGTGGTAGGCGCTCTCTTCGACGCTGGAATTGGCCATCAATTCGCGCAGGAATTTTTCCCGCGAAGTCTTATATTCCAGGCCAAAGTTCTCGATCCGCCTCAGGACCGCGCCCGGCAGGAACGGCCGGGTGATCATCTCCAGCAGCTGTCCGTCAGTATTCTTGATATGCTGTTTAATAAGCGCGTCGGCGACCATGGTAGATCTGATATAGTACTGGCTGTTAAGCACGACCAGCGGATTAAAACCGTCCAGCTGAATGAGGTTGAAAAATCTTAAAATATTATCTTCAGCAATATCCGGATTAAAGAACAGGTCGTTGCGCCGGTTCTGGTTGATATCACGGTAATTGCCGTTCCCCTGGGAAAAATAAGTGGGGATCAGCTTAAAATCATTATAATCCCGCTCCATATCACCGTGCTTCCGGTAGTAGACATAGACGATCTTGCCCCCGACCTTGACCGGCAAACCGCCGCGCATCGCGTTATCAAGAAAGGTGTAGCCGGAATAGAGGTCAAAGCTTTTTGAGGAACTTTCGATCTTGATGGCGGAGCAGATATCATCGATCAGCGACCGGTTCTCTTCGAACTTGGCGGCCAGATACTGCCGGTTGGCGATCTGCGGCTTGACCCTGTTGAGCAGCTCCAGGTTGTCCATCTGTCCCAGCAGGGAGCAAAGTTCGAATTCGCCGTTTGGCGGAAGCTCAAAGCGGCTGAAGGCGAAAGCGCTGGGAGTAAAACCTTCGGTCAGCTGGTTGGCCGGGATCTTGAAATTCTTTTGGCTGGCGAAATTTTCGGGGATCTCCAGGCTGGTATTTTCCCCAAAGACGACCTTTGGGTCGACAATGAAGCTGACCGGAGAGCTTTGCCGGCAGAAGGAGACGAGGAAATTGCCTTTTTCCAGGAATTTTGTTTCCGAGATGTCGGCCGGCAGCACTTTAAGCTTGTAGAAGGGGGCGCCGGCCCCGAGATTCTCCACCGCGCACCAGGCTTCGGTCGTCTGGCTGATCCGCTTGAGCAGAGAATCGTCAAAACCAAAAGGGATAATGATCGGCAGGCCGTCGACAACCTCCAGCTTTTTCTCTTTGCCCGACAGGTTAACGATCTTAACGATCCTGGCCAGCGCGGGGAAACGCTCGTTCGGGATGGTAAAATATGTGACCTCGATCCTGAGGTTCAAGTCATCGTTCTCTTCCACGATCTTGAAACTGTGGGGAGTGATCTTCATTTCTTTGTTGTAACTCGAGCGGTCGCTGAACGGCTCGTAAAGCTTGCCGTTGTCTTTAATGAACGTCCTGAAGCCCTGGAGAGAGACCAGCCGGTAAGCTTTGTTGGCCGGCTGGAATTCCATGATCGAGCTGTTTTTGTCGAGCACGCCGGCGGAAGTGATGCCTTGGCCGCGGTTGGTGTAAAAAACCCACATCGGACAGCCGAAGACCCCGGCGATGCCGGGGAAGAAGCTGGCAAAGGTCGGGGCGGAGTTGTAGTTCTCGATTACAAATTCGTTCTCTTTTGATATATAGTATCTCGCCTTATTCATGGGGGTTTATTCGACGGTGACGCTTTTGGCGAGATTTCTCGGCTGATCGACATGACAGCCCCGCTTAACAGCGATGTAGTAGGCCAGGAGCTGGAGCGGCACGACCGCCAGGATCGGCGAAAGCGCCTCGGAGGTTTTCGGGATAATGATCAGCTCGTCGGCTTTTTCGGTCAGGGCTGAGTCGCGGTCAGAAGCGATGGCAATGACAATGCCGCCCCGGGCCTTGACCTCTTCCACGTTGCCCAGGATCTTGTCATAGCGCCGGCCGGCCAGGGCGAGGACGACGACCGGCATCTTTTTGTCGATCAAAGCGATCGGTCCGTGCTTCATTTCGGCGGCCGGATAGCCTTCCGCATGGATATACGAGACTTCTTTTAGTTTCAGCGCGCCTTCCAGGGCGATCGGGAAGCCTTTGCCGCGGCCGAGATAAAGGGCGTTGGTCACCTTGCCAAGTTTTTCCGCGATCTTTTCGATCACTTTTTCTTCCCGGAGCGCCTCTTCGATCTTTTGCGGGAGCTCGATCAGGTCGCCGATCAGTTTGACCGCTTCACTATCGCTGATCACTCCCCGCCTTTTGCCGAAGAGGATCGCCAGGAGGTAGATAACGGTCAGCTGGGTGGTGAACGCCTTGGTCGAAGCCACGCCGATCTCGGGCCCGGCATTGGTATAGACGACGCCGTGGGACTCGCGGGCGATCGATGAGCCGACAACGTTGCAGATGGAGATGACCTTGGCATTCTGGGCTTTTGCTTCCCAGACCGCGCCGAGGGTGTCCGCCGTTTCTCCCGACTGGGTGATGGCGATGACCAGGGTTTTTTCGTCGATGATCGGGTGGCGGTAGCGGAACTCAGCCGCGTATTCGACCTCGGCCGGCAGCTTGGCGTATTGTTCGAACAGAT
Organism: Candidatus Margulisiibacteriota bacterium; assembly: GCA_028714935.1. Classification (GTDB taxonomy): domain Bacteria; phylum Margulisbacteria; class WOR-1; order O2-12-FULL-45-9; family O2-12-FULL-45-9; genus JAQTLJ01. The sequence continues at coordinate 4,657 of JAQTLJ010000015.1, forward strand.
ATTCGCCCACCAGTCCCGCATGCCAGGAAGTGCCGCAGGCGGTAAAGACGACCCGGTTGACATTGCGGATCTCTTCATCGGTCAGGTTAAGCTCGTCAAAATGGATCTTGTGGCTTTCGGCCTCGATCCGCCCGGCGATCGTCTTGCGGATGGCGTTCGGCTGTTCGTGGATCTCTTTGAGCATAAAGTGGGAATAACCGCCTTTTTCAGCGGATTCCGGGTCCCACGAGACCAGTTCAACCTTTTTGTTGACCGCTCGGCCGTCGAGATTGAAAGCCCGGAATTTCTTGTCGGTTATTTCCCCGATCTCGCCGTTCTCGAGGTGGACGATCCGGCCGGTATATTTCAACATGGCCGGGATGTCGGAAGAGACAAAAGATTCTTTCTCGCCGAAGCCGACAATCAGGGGGCTGCCGTGGCGCGCAATGACGATCTTACCCGGTTCGTGTTCGGAAATGACGGCGATGGCGTAAGAGCCCTTGACCTGGCTTAAAGCTTTGGAGACCGCTTTCAGGAGGCTGCCGTCCATATTATCCTCGATCAGGTGGGCGATGACTTCGGTGTCGGTCGTCGAAGTAAATTTATGGCCGTTATCGGCCAGCGCCCGGCGCAGCTCCAGGTAGTTCTCGATGATGCCGTTGTGGACGACGACGATCTTGCCGCTGCAGTCTTCATGCGGGTGGGAGTTGATATGCGATGGCCGCCCGTGGGTCGCCCAGCGGGTGTGGCCGATGCCGATCGCACCGCCGATCGGTTTTTGCCGCAGGAGTTCTTCAAGGTCCACTATCTTGCCGAGGCACTTGCTGATAAAGACTTTCCCTTTATCCAGGGTGGCGACCCCGGCGGAGTCGTAACCCCGGTACTCAAGCTTTTTCAGCCCCTCCAGCAAAAAGGGGAGGGCTTCTTTATCGCCGATATATCCGAAGATCCCGCACATGCTATTGCCCCTGGTTCAGGATAGTTTCTACTTCTTTCTTGGCTAGTTTCAGCTGCTCTTTGATCTTTTCGGGATCGTATTCTGAGCCCGAAGTGACATAGTCCCACATGATACCAAACCGGCGGGTCAAGATCGGCTCGAGCAATCCCCAGCTCGGGATGCTGGGATAAGTGCGCCCATAAAGGACCGCCTCTTTAAAAACTTTCCGGTAAGGATCGTTGGCAAAGTAGGGATCATCAAAAGCGTCGCGCCTGGCCGGCAGAAATCCCGAGACCTTGGCGTATTCAACTTGCGGTGTCTTGGTGGTCAGGTATTTAAGGAGCTGAAAAGCGCCGGCTTTGTTTTTTGCCCCTTTACAGATCGCCAGGCTGGAGCCGCCGACAAAAGTGATGCGGCCCTTGGGTCCGGCCGGGTAACCGGTTATGGCGAAATTGCGGGAAGTGAGGGAGCCGGCCGCTCCGCCTTCCGCCGCCGGGCGGGTCAGGGTCTTGATCTCGTACGGGCCGTCAAAATACATGGCGCAGGCGCCGTCGTTGAAATTGCCGCTGACCTGCGCGGTATTGAGTTCCAGATATTCGATCGGCACGAAATTTTCCCTGACCAGGCTGATGTAAAATGCGATGCCGTCAAAGACCTCTTTGCTATCGAGGACGCAGGTCTTGCGGTCGGGGGCGAGGAAATCGCCGCCGGCCATCCAGATCCAGGGAGCGAGAGAGTGAATGACGTTCCAGTCGTTCTTGCCGGAGATGCCGAGCGGAGCGACCGGTTGTCCTTCGATCACGACATCGGCCTGATAGAGCCTGCTAAGCGCATTTTTGAACGATTTCCAGGAGCCGAGTTCGCCGGCAGAAACGCCGGCTTTTCTCAGGGCGTCAGTGCGGAAGTAGAGGGCGCGGGCGTCGACGAACCAGGGAATAGCGGTAGTTTTGCCGGAATTTTCGATGCCGGTCGTCGTCCAGGAAACAGGAACGAAAGTGTCCGCTCCGCCCAATTCGGCGATCGCTTCCTTAGAGAGCTCTTCAAGCGCCCCCATCCCCGTAATGGCCGAGACCCAGGTGGAGCCGAGCTGGACGATATCAGGGACGTCGCCTGAAGTCGCGGCGGTCGTGATCTTGGACCAGGCCGCTCCCCAATCAACAGAAGTGATCTTTACTTTTATACCAGTCTGTTTTTCGAACGGCTGCAGCAGTCTCTCGATGTCGCCGGTCGGCTCGAGGGAATTAGGCATGACCCACAACTCGACCACATTCCCCGTGGTCTTCTTGGCTGGAGCGCAGCCGGAAACAAGTGACACAATTAACAATGACACAATTAACAACAATGAACTATATTTCACGACGAAAACCCCTTTCTGTTATTAAAACAATACAACGTTTAATTGTAGCACATTTTTAACAACCGGACAACTTAAAGCCCTCACCCGACACCCTTAACACTCTCACCCTCTCCCAGAGGGAGAGGGTGAAACGCATGGCACCCTCGTTAGGTACCTTCTCCCTCTGGGAGAAGGTGAGGATCCTTAGCGCGATGGATGAGGGTCTGGTGCCCCTCCCATAAAAAAAGCCGGTCTGGGAAGTCCCAAACCGGCTTCTCTAAAGTTGTTAGAGCCGTTAAATATTACTCTTCCTGGATCGGATGGTTGGGCGACGGGATCAGGTTAAGCGGGCGGAGCATTATGGAGCCGCCGCCGACAAGCTGGTCGCCAAACTCATGAACGCCTCCGCTCAGCGAAATGAAGCGGTGCAGCCAAGGGAGTGTCCAGGTAAAATCTGCGCCCCGCTGGCTACCTTCGTAGAACAGCATAATGTTATCGCTGTACGGGACCCCTGTCAGCTCGAACCGGCCGGCCTGATCAGTATCGACTCCGGCGGTAAGGGTAACCACCCTCATCGGGTCAAACTGGTCAAGGTTGGTCTGGGAGTAGCCGGCGCCGAGGAACGGGTGGACGGCATGGCCGTCGACGGTCAGGTGCCGCCAGTTCAATTCGAGCGCAACTCCTCCGCCGTTGCCGGTCAAGAAGGTGCTGCTGTCGGTCCCGAGGGTTGAAGAAAAGACCGGGACTTCCAGCCAGGTCCTGGGGACGTAACTGCCGGCCACGCTGATATCGGGAGCATGGGCATTGAGCTCGCTTAATTCGAAGTCGAGGGTCAAAGCCAGGTCAACCGCATGGCTGTTTCCGTCAAAAGCATAAGGGAAAGCCCCAGCCTCGTAGCTGAAGCGCGAGCCTTCATACTGGCCGGAAAGCCTGGCTATCAGCCAGTTATTGTAGCCGTACTGGAAAGCCACTCCGGCATCGCCGCCGTTGCTGATACCGGGCCAGAAGGCGCGGTTCGGGAACTGGTAACCATTGTAATCCAGAGCATAGTCGCCAAAAATGTCGAAAGCGACATCATGGCTGTCGGTCGAATAGGCATGCAGCCTGAGTAACGCGCCGGCCGCGAGATCGACTAGATTTGTATCGTCAGCGCCCAGGTGATAATTTGCCATGTACTGTAGGGTTGCGTTATACATGAGCTCCAGCCCGTCAAGCGGGTTGCCGGCCAGCGGATGCTCGCGGCCGATGATCACGACCGGGTGCTCGCGGCTGCCGGTGCCGACGATGAAGCCGAAGTTCGGGAGATATTCGGCCGCCGGGCGCAGCTGCCCGAGACTGAGCGGGTCATCGAGATGCGGATAAGATGAATAGCCGCCCAACAGGTCAGCTCTGATCCTTAAACGGTCATGCAGCCAGACGCCGGCCTCTTCCAGACTGGTTAATTCCCTTTCTCCCGCGCCGCCTTCCGCGCAATCGGGATCCTCGATCCCGGCGTGCCGATCAATGAGATCATCCATGTCATTATCGATATCATCGTCGCAGTTGAGCGGGAGGGAGGCTTGACCAGTCACAACGGCAAAAGCGTCAGCCAGCACGGTCGCGTAAGCGGCAACTTCGCTGCTGACAATGCGGATAGTCCGCCGGTTCTCCACTTCAGTTGTTGCCGGGTCGTCCACGACCGCAGCTTCGGCCACGTTCACGCGCAAAGTTATTGTCGTTCTGTCTTCGGACACTTCATAGCTGTCCGCGACGACTGCTATGTTGGGATCAACATTGTCCCCGAGCAGAAATTCAATCCTGGGATCAGGCGGGAAATTCGTGCCGGTGATGGTGAGCGTTACCCCCTGCTGTCCCTGTTCCGCCTGGGCGGGAGCGACCTGCTGGCAGTTCGGGCAAAAAGCCTGCGCCGAATCCAGCGTGCACAAAGCGGCGAGCAGATCGATTTCGTTGTCAGGAACGATCAGCATGCCGCGCAGGAATTCGTAAACCTGCCTTCCCTGGACGTCAAGTGAAGCCATCAGATTGGTGCGGACGGCTTCAAGGTCGGCATTTTGGGAACAAACTTGCCCGTCGGCTGACGTCATAATGGTGATATTACCGAGCGCCCCCTCGGTCGATTGGCTCACGCCAAGATAGCTGTGAAGCTGGCTGGCGTGGGACATGATCGTGGCGGCTTCGTAGCCGGGGACAAAGGCAGCCGGCCCCGTTCCGTCCGGGTCGTAGCCGGCAAGGTCGGCGATCACCAGCAGGTCGATGATCGTCTGTTTCACGGTGGCGTTAAGCGCGGTGTTCGCCCGCACTTCTTCAACCACAGAATATAAGTCCTCGGAACTTTCGGGGTCGGTCAGTCGGCCGAGAAGTAAAGAGTAATAGGAGCTATCTGCTGACTGCAGGGATTGGAGCAGGTTGCTGCGGACAGCTTCGAGGTCAGCATTTTGGGAACAATATTGGCTGTCCGCCGTTTGCATGACAGTGGCGTTGCCAAGCGCTTCTTCTGTCGGCTGGCTGACGCCGACTTCGCTGACCACGTGGCTGGCGTGTGACATGATAGTCGCGGCTTCATAACCGGGGATAAAAGCTCCCGGCCCCGTGCTGTCCGGGTCGTAGCCGGTGAGGTCATCGAGAACCAGCAGGTCAACGATCGCCTGCCTCTGGACCGGGTTACTGGCGACAGATCTTATTGTTCCCACATCTACCATGATTAATTACCTCTCTTTTTTATCATTTGTTACCGGCACTCGCCGTTGGCGCGCCTGGTTGCCTGCTGTGCGGCCGGGAAGACAGTGCAAGGCGGGAGTTGTGGCGTCACAGGTGGCGGGGTCGGCGGAGTTGGCGGCGGCGGTGGAGCCGGCCGTTCCCGGGTATCTTGCGCGTTCCGGCAGTCATCATCAGCCAGATCAATGTCGCCGTCATGATCATTATCGATACCGTCGCTGCACTCGGTTACCGGCGGCGGCGGTGGCGGCGGGGCATCAACTCTTTCCTGCACATTAAAACCTTGAACCAGACTGCCGATCACGAAGCGATAAGGCGGCTGGCCTGCTTCCGTGGCCGGATATTCCAAATAGATCTCAACGGTTCTTAAACCGACGGTGGCAGTAGCCGCGATGGTTATCGGGACGGTAAGATTCCCTTCAGGGGTCATTCTGATCCCTTGATTGTTGACCGTGATACCGCCTTCGCCAAAACTGACGCCCAGGTTGCTGGGCAGGGGCGAAGTCAGGCTGGTGTTGCCGATGAGGATCTCCACGGTCATGGAATCCCCCTGCATGCCGTCCGCGTCGGTCAGGCCGCAGATATCGGCATAAGGGAGCGGATCGCAGATCGGGTCAAGAACCTGATATCTCTGGACTTCGGGCAGGGCGGTAAAATCTTCGGGTGTGCAGACGGCGGCATTGCAATCATCAGAACCGCTAAAATCCATGACCGATCCCGGCGCCACATATTCTCCTTCATAAGAGCCGGCCGGCAGCGTCCTTTGGTCGGCTGGTGTCGTCGCGCCGCGGATGATCGCCATCAGCCGCGCTTCGTTGACCTCAAGCGAGATCGGCGAAGGATAAGTCGGCTGGGCTGACCAGTAGGGCCAGTCGTGCTGGCAGGACTGGTTGAGCGTGCTCCGCTGGCTGTCGCTCAGCTGGCTGAAAAGCGTTTCATTGCCTGCGCTCAGCGCGGCGGCTAAACGGGAGATGATCGCGGCCCGCTGGGTCGGATCAGTTACGGCCGCGAGCGCGGTCCGGACCGCTTCGGTTGAACCGCTGCGGAGATAAACAACATTAATGATCTGGTCGGCGGCTTCGTTCCAGAAAGCTGTGACATTCCGACCTCCAGGCTGATCCCCGATTTCACTCAAGCAGCAGGCGGTCCGGCGGTCTGAGCAGTCGCCCCAGGCGACGTTCAGATCACCCATAATAGCGTCAATGTCGGTGACGGTCAGCTGGATCGGCGTACCGGTCGCAGCCGGCGCGCTTGATCTTGAGCCGCCGGCGGGCGTGCCGTTGCAGCCGCCTAACGTTACCGCCTCATCCTGGTCGGATCCGCCCTCATCGCCAAAAACATCGTCCCATAATGAAAAGAACACCTGTCCAACTGCCGCGATACCCATGTTTTTTCCTCCTTAAAACTTAACAGGTCAAGTGCCTATCTATTACCATATATTTATCGGCAGGTTCTCCGGGAAATTTCACTTTTTTTGAAAAAAAAAGGGGAGCGAAAGCTCCCCTTTTAAATAACTGAATCGACAGGCTTACATAGCGGCGCGGACGTTTGGCCGTTCCGGGATCGTTTCGCGGTTGAACCCGAGCTCCCAGGTATAGAGGTCCTTGATCTTGGTGCCGGCCAGGGAGGTCTTGCTGAGCATTTCCACTGACTCGGCGCGGGAGAGGGCCTCTTTCGGATGCAGGTAATTCCTGTCCACGTACTTGAGCATGCCGTACTCTTTGGCCGCTTGGACATACTTGGCGCCCCAGTGTTTAGCTGACATGTCCCAGTACGGTTTTTCGTAAACCTCGTAAGCGACTTTCATGTTCTCGAAGCGGACCAGGATGGCGATCCCTTCGACCTTATTGATCTTGTTGTTCGGGCGGAAGGACTTGTCGGGATAACATTCGATCAGCCCTTCGCGTTTAGCGACCTCAATGTACTTGGCCGCCCAGAAATCAGGGTTGACGTCCTTGAAAACTTTCTTGGCCGGGCCTTCGGGGATCTTGATCCCTTTGGCGCGGACCATGAGCGTCGCGAGCTCCGCGCGGGTCAGTGCCCGGTCCGGCTTGAAGGTCCCGTCCGGGTAGCCTTCAACCAAACCGACCGTGCCGGTGTTTTCGATCGGCTGTTTTGCCCAGTAGCCTTCCGGGACATCCGCGAAGCTGATCAAGCGGAGGAGCCTGAATTCCTGCTGGGTGTAGTCGCCGGCGGTATCCGAAGCTTCGGCGATCAGTAATTTCTTCCCGATCCTATCGACCGGCACCTCAGCCGAGAAAGTATTGTCTTTGGCGGTCGTCACGACCACGCCGTTGACCTTAACGGTGATCGGTCCGGTCGGCGATTCGGTGCCGTCGCCGCCGACTGCTTCGACCCGGCCGGCAACTTTGATGTGATCATTGTAGATGACCGCTTTATCGCCGGGCGATTCAAAAACGATCCGCAGCGCCCTCTTAGCCGCTTCTCCCAAGTAACTGATGGAGAAGAACGAGGTCGCGTTCTCGTTGATCCCGGAATAGGGGTGGTAAGCATAATTGAATTCGAGCCCGCCCAGCCTGATGCCGAGGCCGGCGGTCAGGTCCTTGTTGTCCATACCGGCGCGGAGGGCTAAATTGCCGACCGGCCAGAATTCGAGCCCGAGATGCGGGACATTGCCGCTGTTATCGGAATTGATATCGTAATCGGCGTTGAGATAGAGCCGGCGGGAATCATGGATGGTATAAGCCTGCCCTTCGCGTCCGATCAGGCACATCTTGCCGCCGACTTTCAAAGTTGACGGGATGGTCTCGTTGATGCCGCTTGAGCGGGTCATCTTGCTGGCCAGGACATTCTGGTAGTTGGCGCCGAGGGTCAGATAATCGGTCGCCGGGTAAAGGACGCCGAGGTCAACGCTGTAGCCGGTGCCAGCCGCGTCGGCCACATCAGCCACGTCGTTGCTGCCGGTCCCGCCGACACTGTGATATTTGAAGCTGCCGCCAACCATGACGTCCTTGTCGACGGTCTTGAAAGCGGGCAGGTTCTTAAGATAGGTCCCTGCGGACAGGAACATGACCGAATTCCCCCAGGTCCCGGTGCCGACCGGGGTGCCGTTGGAATTGGTCAACGGGATATCGGCGGTGTAGGCGTTGACGATGCCGGCGCCGATCGCGCTGTTCTCGCCGTAGGGATAAACCCCGCCGACGACCATGTAATTAACATCGCTCATCAGCGAAGAATACATGCTGGAAAGTTTCGGGTTAGTTACTCTGGCGATACCGGCCGGGTTGACGAAAAGGGCGTCGCCGTCTTCCGCCACACCGACGTAAGCGCGGCCCATGCCGAGAGCGCGGGCGCCGACGCCGATCGACATCGGGTCGGGCACGTAACCGCCGCCCTGCGCGAGAGCTGCCCCCGCGGCCAAGATCAGAATCGTGAGAATCGTTAACAGTTTTTTCATGGTGTTTTCTCCTATATATATATCGTTAATTTTTCTCATGGATTTCACTTCTTGATCACGAGGATCTTACCCTTGGCGATCAGGGACTTGGTTTCTTCGTTGACGATCCTCAAGAGATAGACACCGTCGGCGACGAGCGCGCCCTGCGTGTCGCGTCCGTTCCAGGTGACTTGGGTAGTATTCGTCACCTCATGGAAGACGAGCCGCGCATTGGTGTCGTAGATATAGATGCCGATATTGCTGACCCCGGCCGCCGTAAAGGCGATCGTAGCCGCGTTGCCGGACATCCCGCTGGCTCTGGTCGACGGGACCGAGGTCTCAAGCGGGTTGAACGGGTTCGGATAGATGGTCGCGAGGCCGCCAGATGATATACCGGCTGTTACCTGGAAGCCTTTGGGATTCGATTCGAACGCCTGCATCATGCCGGCGGAGATCGCTATTTTGATGACTTTCAGGGTGTAATCCCCGGCTGGCGCCAGTTTCGGGACGATCGCTTCGATCGTGGTGTTGCTCCAGGAAAGGATTTCCTCCTGCGCAAATTCGTAATTGATGCCGGTCGAGTTATTCTCGAAGATGAACAGGCTCTGTCCTTGGGTTGCGCCGAAGCCTTCGCCGGTGGCGACAAACTTGGTCCCGGCCGGTCCGGCTGGCGGGGTGATCGAGTCGATGACGACCTCGCTCACAACTACTTCTCCGCTGCCGCCGACGTTGCCGGCAGAGATGTTGTCGATCCCCTGGTAATTGGTGCTGGCGCCGGTCGTGTTATAAGTGAAGTTGTAGCTGGCGACCTGCGTCCAGTCAAAAGTTGAATTAGCCGTGGCATCCGAGCCGGTCGCGTCATAGCCGAAATCGGTCTTATACTTGACGATCCGTCCGTAGCCGGAAATGGCGGCCAGC
>JAQTLJ010000016.1 GCA_028714935.1 Candidatus Margulisiibacteriota bacterium
TAAGCTCGGCAATGGTCCCGGCAGCGAGCTCGGCAGCGGGCTTTATTTCGGACACCAGCACTTGGGCGCCAAGAGAAACAAGTTTTTTGGCAGCAGCGATCCCGCTTCTGGCCAGACCAAAGACTGCGATTTTTTTGTTTTTTAAGTCCACGGCTAGAACCAGACCCCGATCAAGCCCAAAATAACCACCGCTACCCAAAAGCCTATTACGATCGGCATTTCGCCAAATCCCAGCAGTTCAAAGTGATGGTGCAGCGGAGCCATTCTTAGGATTCTCTTTTTCCATAATTTATATGCCGCCACCTGCAGGATGACCGATAGCGCTTCGACCAGGAAGACCCCGCCGATGACCATCAGCCGCAATTCCTTATGGATAATGATCGCGATCCCCGCCAGCGCCGCCCCGATCGCCAAAGAACCGACATCCCCCATGAACACCTTCGCTTTAGGAAAATTGTAAAATAAAAAAACCAGAACCGCCCCGGCCGCGATGAAGCAAAAAGTCGTGGCATCATAAATAAGTAGTTTTCTTGCCAAAAGTGCAAAAGAGAGGAACGCGATCCCGCCGGTCCCGGCTAAAAGGCCATTCAACCCATCAGTCAAGTTTGTTGCGTTGGCTGTGCCGACGATAATAAAAGTGGACAGCAAAAAGAATAGAACGGGATTGGCAAACCACAGGATTTTCAGGAATCCCGACGTCAAATTGTGATGGCCCAGCACGATCAAAAACAAGGAAAAAGCCGCCGCCAGCGCGGTTTGGACCGCGATTTTTTGCCAGAAGGTTAAACCTAAATTCTGTTTCCTGACGATCTTAAGCAGATCATCGGCAAAACCGACCAGCGCAAAACCAAAAATCATAATGATCAAGGCCAGATAGCGCCAATCAAGGTCAAAGTTAATAAAGATCAGGCTAAAAGCCAGGATCGTAACAACGAACCCGATCCCACCCATGGTCGGCGTGCCGGCTTTAGTCTGGTGTGTCTGCGGCCCTTCTGCCCTGATCGTCTGGTTAAGATGTAAAAAGGTCAAAACCCAGGCGATCGGGTATGTCAGCAAAAATGACACGATGGCAGAAATAAAAAGAATGAATATTTGGCTGTTCACCAGGTTATTTTACCATTTTTTAGGGCATAAAAAAAGCCCCCCGAACTAAGTCGAGGGGGGCTTTTTAATAACGCCAAAAATACTAGAGATAGATATGCATACCAAAAGTCGCTGCTGGTACCCCGGCCTGCGAATTTAACGCCGAGATGGTTGAGGTCGTGGCTCCAGCCGCCGTAAAGGAATTATAGATCAATGGATTTAAATTCCCTTCGAACGAGAAATTCGGAGTGATAAAGTATTCCGCTCCGATATTCAAGGTTAACCGCATATTACTGGTATTATTATTACAAAATGGATTACTGGTATATGCGATACTCCCTCCCCACATTGGTTGGAGATTACCGATTGCCTTCCCCAGGTTCATTCTCAAGCCTAAGGCAAAAGTAAATGTCGAAACCGACGCGCCACCGGCACTGACACTCCCAAAACCCAACCCGAACTCACCGGCCATATCTTCATTAAAAGAATAAATAAGCGTCGGCACGGTGATGCTGTTGGTCGTGAGCGCCAAGCCTTGCACTCCAAACCCCATTTTTTTGGCAGAGCCTGCATCAGTGCTGGCTGCCGGAGCAGAAGAAACTGACGGGGTATAGATCCTTTTTGGCGGAGTGGTAGCAGCAAAGGCTGATGTCCCCAGAAGGACAACAACCAATAAAAGTGCTATCTTTTTCATTTTTTCACCTCCTTGTCCCGAGCTTGTCGAGGGACTTTTACTACCCTATTTACCTTTAAATAAATTATGTAAGAAGTCGGCCGCCATGTCCTTACAGCCGAGCCCAAAAGCGATCGCTGCCGCTAAAGCCGGCATCCCCAGGATGATCCCGATATGCGGCGTCCAATCGGGGCTAAAGCCAAGTTCCGCTAAAGCGGCCAGGAAAGTAAAGATCACAACAATTAAATAAATGATCCTTGAGGCGGTCTTGGCCCCCTGGATGCCAAGATTAACCATCACGACCTTAACTATGCCCGAGATCAAACCGGCCAGGAACAACCCCAAGCCGATGATCAACGCCGCCAGGAAAACAACTCCCATATATGTAAATATTCTGGTCAGGACCGGCTCAACCGCTAAGCCAAAAACCCCGGCCACCCCGATTATATCGATCAAAACAATGAACCAGTAGACCAGGTCACCCAAGAGCTCTGAAGTATTTCTTTTAATGTCCCCTTTTTCCAGCAAAGCAGCAAACCCTATCTGCTCCGCCCCCTTATCGATCTTGATCGCCTTAAGAACAAAAGTGGTCAACATCCCCAAGCCTTTAGCAACCAATAAGCCAACCAATATCAAGATCAAGGCGGCGATCAGATTAACCACCATCGGCGAAACTTTGGATAAGGCCAAATTAAAGGAATTTACCAACAAATTTAAGTCCATGATCAACCTCCTAGATTTTTAATATGGCTAATAACACGGAAATAGTCAAAAAAGCGATCGCACAGCCCCAAGTTATCCGGTCCAACCCTTTTTCCATCCCTTTGGGAGAGCCAAACAGCCGGGCGGACCCGCCAATCCCGCCTAAACCTTCACCCTTGGCTGTGTGCAGTAAAATAGCAATAACTAAAGCGATCGCGGAGAAAAATTGCAGTAGCAATAATGGTCCTCTCATTATCGGCAATTCTATCCTAAGCGAATTCTTTTGTCAAACACTTTAATTTATAGTAAAATTAGCAGATTATGACAGCCACACCTGTTTATCTGTGTATCCTTGATGGCTTTGCCCTTGGGCCGAAAAATGAGACCAACGCTATCTATGATGCGGTCACCCAGGACCGCGCCCCGTTCATTAAAAGTCTTTTCAACCAATATCCCTATGCCCGGCTGGAATGCTCCGGTCTGGCAGTCGGCTTGCCGGCCGGCACCATGGGGAATTCCGAAGTCAATCATCTTAATATGGGGGCCGGACGGGTCGTTTACCAATCGATCGAGCGGATCAATGTCGCGATCGAAGACGGCAGTTTTTTTAAGAACCAGGCGCTAAAAGCCGCCATCTCTCCTTTACAACCTGCCCTGCACCTTTTAGGCTTACTCCAGGGGCATGGCGGCACAGTCCATGCCAGTATCAAACATCTTTTTGCTTTACTGGAAATGGCCAAGCGAGAAAAGCTCAAGGCCGTTTATCTCCATCTCTTTACCGACGGCCGGGATACCAATCCCAGAGCGGCCGGGGAAGTCTACCTAAAAATGCTGGAGGACAAGATCAGCGCGCTTGGCCTGCAAGACGTCGTCAAGATCTCAACCGTCATGGGGCGCGAGATCGCCATGGACCGCGACACAGCCTGGGATAAGACCTTATTGGCCATGAAAGCTCTGGTCTCCGGCCAGGGAGAATATAAGGCTTTGACCGCGCGCGAAGCGATCGAAGCCTCGTACGCTCGCGGTCAGACGGACGAATTCATCCGGCCGACGATAGTCAGCGGTTATACCGGCATTGGGCCGGCGGATTCGGTCATTTACTTCAATTTCCGCCAGGACCGGACGATCCAGTTGACTACCGCCTTTTGCGAAAGCGACCTAAAATTTTTCAATTACAAAAAGGGGACTAAACCAATTGATGAAAATGTTTATAAAGAGATCCAGGATCTCAGGAACAGGGTACGAGGGATCACTTTTGTGGCGATGACCGAGTATTATCACGGCCTGCACGGCCTGACCGCTTTTCCGGAAAAGGAGATCCCTAATACAGTTGGCGAGATTGTTTCCCGGTCGGGGCTGAAACAGCTCCGTTTAGCCGGCCCGGAAAAATTCGCTCATGTCACCGGCTGGTTCTCCGGCCGAAGAACGGAGCCCTTCCCCGGCGAAGACAGACACCTGGCCCAGGACATGACGCTCAAGCAACGGACAGAAGAAGGCAAACATTACGACTGGGTCCCGGAAATGACCGCGTACCTGGAAACAGAATATTCACTTAAGTCGATCGCGGAAAAAGACTATTCACTGATCGTCCATAATTTCCAGAACGGCGACATGGTCGGCCATACCGGGAACCTGGAAGCGGCAACGGCGGCCATCGGCCATATTTCCACCTGCCTGGAACAGATCGTGCCCGCCTGGATAAATAAAGGCGGTATTTTCATCATTACGGCCGATCATGGCAATTCTGATGAAATGGCGTTAAAAAATAAAGGTAAAGAAGTTGCCAGCACGCAGCATTCCCTGAACCCGGTACCCTTCTGGGTCTTAGGCAAAGAGGTTAAATTGAAAGCTGAAGGCATCGTGCCTGACATTGGGGTTACAGTGCTTGCCTTGATGGGTTTGCCAAAAGCAGCCGAGATGACAGCCCATTCGCTGATCGCTTAAAACGCCGCTGCTATTCGATCGTCGCCAGGAACTGCCTGGCCATCTTGGCCACATCTTCATCCGTCTTGATCCCTGTCCAGGGATCATCAGGCGAAACAATATTAGCGACAACAATATTAGCGCCGTTAAAGATCGCGCTCCTGGCCTCCCGCAGATCAACTCCGCCGGCGGCCGAGATCAGGACGTTATACTTGCTTCTGATCTTATTGATATGCTTATACTTAATGACTTTACCACGCGAGGTCTCTTCATCACGGCCTTTATGCAGGATCACCACCGCTGGCGGTTGTTTCAGCCGGAGCATGATCTTGAGCGGCTCTTCTACTCCGATCATGTCGATCATGGAGATCAAGCCAAACTCCTTGCACTTTTTGACAAAAAGATCGACCGTTTCAACCGGCGCGCTGCCCAGGCAGGTCAACGCCGTCGCGCCGGCAGCTTGCGCCAGCGCGACCTCGCCAAGCGCGCCATCCATGATCTTCAGGTCAGCAACGATCACTCCGCGCCAGAATGCGGCGATCGTCTTTATTCCATCCAATCCTTCCCTTTTGATAAATGGCGTGCCCGCTTCGATAAATATCCGCTCATGGGCCGGGATGGATGGCAAGATTTGATTGACCTGCGCCAGGTCAGCGTTGAAGGCAATCTGCAGATAACGTTTCTTCCTGTCTAACACCGCTTATTTAATGAACTTCTTGGCCATTTCCCCGATGTCTGAAGGCAAGAAGAGCACGATCTTTTCCGACGGATCAGCCGCGATATCCCGGATGGTCTGCAGGGTGCGCAGCTGGATAGCGAGCGGGTTTCGGGCCAGGTTCTCAGCCGCTTTGCTAAGATTTTCTGAAGCCTTCAGCTCGCCTTCAGCGGCAATAATGACCGCGCGTCTTTCCCTTTCCGCTTCGGCCTGCTTGGCCATGGCCCGTTTCATTTCCGCCGGCAGTTCGATCTCCTGGATCTTGATCGACTCGATGTCAACGCCCCAATCGGAAGTCTCGGCGTCAACGATCTGCTTGATGCTGCTGGCGATCTTCTCCCTTTCCGTCAGGACAAAATCAAGTTCCGAATTACCCACCACATCCCGAAGCGCGGCCTGGGTGTACTGCCTGACAGCAAACTCGTAGTCTTCGATCTTGATCACTGCATCCGCCGGCTTTTCAACTTTAAAATACACCACCGTATTAGCCAGCAGCGGGATATTATCTTTGGTAATGACCTCCTGCCGCGGCACATCGGCGGTCTTGATACGAATGTCAACCCGCCTCATTGACTGGACGATCGGGAAGACCCACCTCAACCCCGGTTCCTTGACATGGCTGAATTTCCCCAAGGTGAAAAGCACCCCTCTTTCGTATTGATACAGCAATCTGATCCCCCGCATGAATAGCAGAACGATGACCACAATTATCCCGTAAATAAACATATCCATTCTGTTGCCTCCTTTTTAATTAAATATGGAGGTGATCGGGATTGAACCGACGACCTCGGCGTTGCGAACGCCGCGCTCTCCCAACTGAGCTACACCCCCGCGTTTACCTGTCCTGAAGAACAGCGATCCCGGGTAGAACCTTGCCTTCGAGGAACTCCAGCGACGCTCCGCCGCCGGTTGAGATAAACGTCATCTTATCCGCCAGGCCGGCCTTTTTCACTGCTGTCGCGGAATCGCCGCCGCCAATTATGGAAATTGCCCCATTGGCTGTCGCCTCCGCGACCGCTTTGGCAATTGCGATCGTCCCTTTGGCAAACTTGTCCATTTCAAAAACGCCCATCGGTCCGTTCCAGATGATCGTTTTGGCATCCTTGATCGCGTTGCTGAATTTGATGACCGTTTCCGGCCCGATATCCATCCCCTGCCAGCCTTCGGGGATCGTCGTGCGAGGAACAACCTGGGTTTGGGCGTCTTCGGCAAATTTATCGGCAACTACATGATCAAGCGGCAGCAGGAAAGGGACCTCCTTATCGATCGCCGCTTTTAATATCTCTTTCGCTTCCGGGATCAGTTCCGGTTCAACCAAAGAATTGCCGACATCAACGCCGCGCGCTTTAAAAAATGTATAGGCCATGCCGCCGCCGACGATCAGCGTATCTACTTTATCCAGTAAATTTTTTAATACTTCCAACTTGCCCGAGATCTTAGCCCCGCCGATGATCGCCACGAACGGATGTTTCGGATCGGCCAATGCTCCCCCGAGGAATTTCAGCTCCTTTTCGATCAGGAAGCCGGCATAGGCCGGCAGATCATGGGCGATCCCTTCGGTTGAAGCATGGGCGCGATGGACAGTGCCAAAAGCGTCAGAAACATAGATATCCGCCAGCGCCGCCAGCTCTTTGGCGAATTTTGGGTCGTTCTTCTCTTCTTCTTTGTGGAAGCGCAGATTTTCCAGCAGCAAGACATCCCCGTCCTTCATCGCCGCAACAGCTTTCTGGACTTCGGGGCCAACACAATCCGCGGTCAACTTGACCGGTTTGCCCAGGAGCTCTGTCAGCCGCTTTTGGACCGGGGCTAAACTGAATTCCTTTTTCACCTCGCCCTTTGGCCGTCCAAGATGGGAAGCCAGGATAACCTTGGCTCCCCTCTCCAGCAAATACTTTACGGTTGGGAGCGAGGCGACTATACGTTTGTCTGAAGTGATCGTCTGCTTATCATCGAGCGGCACATTAAAATCGCAGCGGACGAAAAACTTTTTCCCCTTTATATCTTTATCGGCGATATCAGCGATCGTCTTTTTAGCCATGTTTAGAGCTTGGAGGCGATCAGCTTCAACAGGTCAACGGTCCTGCAGGAATAACCCCACTCGTTGTCATACCAGTAAACGACCTTGAAGAACCGTTTCTCGCCTTTGAGATTGTTCTGCAATGTGGCCAGTGAATCATAGATAGAAGAGCGGTCGTCATGGATAAAATCGGTGGAGACCAATTCTTCATTGCCATATCCGAGTATTCCCTTAAGATAGGTCTGGGACGCTTTCTTCATCAAGGCGTCGATCTCTTCGATCGAGCTCTCTTTGACTGAGCGGAAAGTCAGGTCAACGACAGACACGTCAGCCGTTGGTACACGAAAGGACATACCGGTCAATTTCCCTTTGGTCACAGGCAAGACTTCGCCGACCGCTTTGGCCGCGCCGGTCGTCGACGGAATAATGTTGATCGCCGCCGCCCGGCCGCCGCGCCAGTCTTTCTTTGAGGGCCCGTCAACCGTCTTCTGGGTCGCGGTGTATGAGTGGATCGTGGTCATTAAACCGGTCTCGATCCCTATCCCCTCTTTCACTATAACATGAACAAGCGGAGCAAGGCAGTTGGTGGTGCAGGAAGCATTGGAGACTATATTGTGTTTGGCCGGGTCATATTCATTGTCATTGACACCCATGACAATGGTCTTGACCTCACCTTTGCCGGGCGCAGAAATAATGACCTTTTTCGCCCCAGCAGCCAAATGCCCTTTAGCCTTCTCCGAATCGGTGAACAAACCGGTCGCCTCGATGACGATATCGACGCCCAGGTCCTTCCAGGGCAAGCCACTTGGCTCCTTGGTCGCCATAATACATTTTATCTTGTGGCCATTTACCTCCAACACATCCTCCGCCGCCGCGCTGACGCTCCCCTTGAAACGGCCGTGGATCGAATCATATTTCATCTGATAAGCAAAATACTTCGCTTCGGTAACAACATCAACCACCGCTACTACCTCAACATCTTTCCCCAATACCCCCTTATCAACCATCGCGCTCAAAACCTGCCGCCCGATCCTGCCGAAACCGTTGATCCCAACTTTAACTGCCATTGTTTTTCCCCTTTCTAATCCCGCTGTGCGGGTTTTCGCAATTATATCATCACTGAAAAAATGCGTCAACGATGTTATAATCAAAGTAATGGACGAGAACCTGACCTGGAAAATCATCTATATCGCAGCCATCTTTTCACTGATCGTCATCGGGATCGTATATTTTTTCATCTCGCCGAGTGAATCCCCGTTCTTCACCGAAGAAAAAATGGAAAAGATCGCCGAATTCAAGGGGACCCATGTCTCCGGCAGGAAAGAAGGGAAAAAAATCTGGGAATTTTCGGCCCAAGAAGGCTGGACGACCAGAGACCGGGAGATAACCAATTTGTCCCAGGTCGTCCGCGGAAAGATCTTCAGGGACGGGAAACTGGTTGTAACCGACCTGTTCGCTCCCAGCGCCAAAGCCTATCAACATTCTCAGATCGTTGAAGCCTTTAACCCGAGGGCCTATCTGGACCTGGGTAAAATATCCAACCCCGAAAGCCAGGACCGCAGAGAATGGACCAGAATGAAGGCCGATTATTATCGGTACATACCGAACGAGAAGCGCTCGGAGATCACCGGCAATGTTTTCCTTTATAAAAAAGACAGCACGATCAACGCCCAAAAGATCATGATCAACAATGAAAATAAGATCGCCGACATCTCCGACAAAATCCAGTTAAAAAGAAAAGACGGGACGCTCCGGTCAGACACACTGCGTTATTTCAGCAACGAAGAGAAGCTGGAAGCTGACGGCAACGTGCTGATCAACATTGCGGAGTCAGGGGTCAAAACCAGGGTCAAAACCAGCCATGCCTCCTTTTTCACTGATATCAACAAAGACATGATCATTCAGGGCAGCGTTGAAGTGCTGCAGAAAACTAAGCTGGCCATCGCTCAGCACGGCATATATTCACAAAATAAGAAAGAGCTGCTGCTGCAAGGTGCGGTCAAAGCGGTTTTTGAAAAAGCCAAATCGCTCCTCAAGGAAGAATCCGCGCAGAACCTGAGAAGCCCGGAAGCCAAAAACATCTTAAAAGAAAAAACTTTTTTGACGGCTGATGAGATCGTGCTCTCCACTCACAGCGGCGACGCCAGGGCTTTTGGCTCTGTCCATGTCTATCAAAAAGGCAGGGAAGCCAAGTCTGACTCCGCTATATATAATGATAAGGATGAGACCCTGGCCCTGTCCGGCAACGTCTTCATGAAAAAAGGCAAGGAGTGGGTCAGCGCCAAACAGGTCGTTGTCTCGGTCAAAGACGAGACCTTTACAGCGGCCGGGTCAGTTGAAGCGGAGTTTGGGCTCTAGAAGATCAGCTTCTGCCGGCGCATGCAGACGCTTTGCAATATCCCCAGCGAGATCATGTTCATCAAAAGCGCCGTCCCGCCAAAACTGACAAAAGGGAGCGGGATCCCCACGACCGGCAGGAGCCCAAGCGTCATGCCGATATTGGCAATCACGTGAAAACTGGCCATAACAGCTACCCCGGAGGCTAACATGTAACCGAAAAGGTCGGCCGCCTCAACAGCGATCGTAAACGCCCGCCAGACAATAATAAGGAGCAGCGCGACCACTGCCGCCGAACCGATAAAACCAAACTCCTCCCCGATCACTGAAAAGATAAAATCGGAATACTGCTCCGGAATGAACTGGAGCTGCGTCTGCGTCCCATGCAGGAATCCTTTGCCGAACAAACCGCCGCTCCCGATCGCGATTTTCGATTGCAGGCTGTGGTACCCTGCCCCGTACGGGTCAAGGCCTGGGTTCAAGAAAGCCAGGATCCGTTTCTGCTGGTAAGCCTTGAGCATTCCCCAAATGAAAGGGACAGCTACCCCCACCGCGATATTAACCCCTAAAACAAGTATCCAATCCCAAAGAGAAGCCCGGGAAAGGAACAAAACAAGGACAAGCACCAAAAGATAAGCGACCCAAAGATAAATGACCGGCCGGAACAGGATCGACAACAGCGGTGTCACTAAAAGTATCAGCAGCTTCGGCGACGACCAGGCAGAAGTCAGCATACCGAGCAGGATAAAGAAAAAAACCAGCGCGGTCCCCAGATCGGGCTGTTTAAAGATCAGCAAAAAGGGCGCTCCGACCATCGCCAACAGAAAAATCGGGTCCCATAAACCTTTCAACTTCACGCGCTTTGATAAAAACAAGGCTAAGCTTATGACCAGGAAGATCTTCGATAGTTCTGACGGTTGAAAAGAAAAAGGCCCAAATTGAAACCAGCGCTGCGCCCCCTGGCTGCTGATCCCGCCGAAAAGCACGACCGCCAGCATGAAAATCATTATGCCGTAAAAATACGGCGCCGCTCTTTTTAGATGCTGGTAATCCAGATAGGTGAAGATCGCCAATCCGACCCCGCCAATTAAAATGGAACTAAGCTGGCGTTTCACATAAAGCAGAGCATCGCCGCCCAGTTTGATCTGCATTGAATAAGTACAGCTGAAGATCGCAAAGAGGCCGACCAGCACAAGGCCCCCGGCCGCTGACCAGAGCCAGGGGTCGGAAAGTTTGAGCATACGGAAATTGATCATGAGGTCAGTTCGATCGCCCGCAACATGGCCGTAGCTTTATTGACAGTTTCTTTATATTCCTGGGAAGGGACTGAATCCGCCACAATGCCCGCCCCGACCTGGATATAAGCTTTTTTGCCCTTGAACAAGATTGTCCTGATCGTGATGCAGGTATCAAGCTCCCCGGAAAAGCCGAAGTAGCCGACACAGCCGGCGTACGGTCCGCGCCTGACATTTTCCAATTCGTCAATGATCTCCATCGCCCTGACTTTGGGCGCGCCGGAAACCGTCCCGGCGGGGAAAGTTGCCATCAGCAGATCAACGGCATCTTTAGTCTTTTTCAGCCTGCCGGTTACATTGCTGACAATATGCATGACATGAGAATATTTTTCGATCACCATCTCTTCGGTGACCTTAACGCTGCCAAATTCGCAGACCCGTCCCAGATCATTGCGCCCCAGATCAACCAGCATGAGATGTTCGGCCCGTTCTTTGACCGACGCCAGCAGCTCTTTAGCCAGTTTCTTGTCTTCCTGCTCATTGACGCCGCGCCTTCTCGTGCCGGCGATCGGCCGAACGGTCGCCTCGCCCCCTTCAAATCTGACCATGACTTCCGGGGAAGAGCCGGCAACCTTGAGTTCACCCAGGCGGAGATAATACATGTACGGCGAAGGGTTGATCGTCCGGAGGACGCGATAGACATTAAAGGGGTCAGCCGAACAAGCCGTTTCAAACCTCTGCGACAGCACGACCTGGATAACATCTCCGGCCCTGATATGGTCTTTGGCCTTTTTGACGATCGCCTCATACTGTTTTTGTGTCATGTTGGAATTGATCGGCAACTTGCTTCGGGTCGAGAGCGGGATCTCAAGCTCCTCTTGCTCAAGCTTTAACGGTTTTTTTAATTTTCTTTCGAGCTGATCGATCTTCAGGCAGGCTTCCTTATATGCTTTCCCGGGATTGCCTTTGACCTCGGCGTTGGAAATAATGATGATCTTATGTTTTAAATGATCAAAGGCCAGGATGGTGTCGGTCAGAATAAAAAGCAGCGGTGGGAGCTTCAGGTCATCAGGATTTTTATCAGGGATATCTTCGATCTCCCTGATCATGTCATAGCCGACATAACCGACCAGCCCGCCGTGGAACCTGGGCAAACCTTCAACCTTGACCGGCTTGTATTGACGCAACAACTCGCGGATCTCTTCAAGCGACCCGAGACTGGCGACTCGTGACTCGTGACTTGCCCCCAGAAAGGAGTAACGGGCGATCTTCTCGCCACCCTCAACCGACTCCAGCAAAAACGAATATTTATCTTCGATCTTTCTATAAGCCGAAACGGGCGTTTCCATATCGGCCACGATCTCTTTGTAGACCGGGATCAGGTTGCCTCTTTTTGACAGTCTGATAAACTCTTGTTTATTTGGGTAATACATATAAGTCCACAATCCCTCTTAAAAGCTCGGCTTGCCTGCCAAAAACCGTCAGGGTCTCGAGCGCCCGCTTTTTTTCCTCCGCGACCATTTTTTTCGATCTCTCCAGGCCGATCAAATAAGGAAAACCCTTTTTAATGTCAGCTTTTACCGGCTTCCCCAGGTGTTTTGCCGTCGCTGTGGCATCAAGTATATCATCGGCAATTTGAAAGGCAAGGCCGAGATGCTCCGCGTACTTGGTTAAGGCTTTAACTTTGGAGGAAGAAGCCTGACAAATCCGCGCTGTTCCTCTGACGCAAGCTTTGAGCAGGGCCCCTGTCTTCCATTTATGGATCGCCTTCAGTTCCTTAAGGGATGTTTTTAGCTTTGCTGATTCAACATCAGCCACCTGCCCCTCAACCACTTCCAAGAGCGCGTTAGACAATTCCTTTACCGCTTCGGGCTGATCGGCAATGACTTTAAAAGCCAGTGTATTCAACGCGTCGCCGGCAAGAATGGCCAGGGCTTCGCCATAAACCTTGTGGCTGGTAGGTTTTCCCCTTCTTAGATCTGAATCATCCATCGCCGGCAAGTCGTCATGGATAAGGGTAAAAGTGTGGATCAGCTCAACGGCACACGCATAAGGTAAAACTCTTTTCTCAGAACAACCAAGCGCCCTGGCTGTCGCCAGGCAAAGCAACGGGCGGAAACGTTTTCCGCCGGCAAACACTGAATAACACATCGCCCTGGCCAGTTTGCCTTTAGTGGGCAAATAACGGGACAACTCGTGGTCAACAAGCCGTTTACCGCCTGACAGTAACACCTTTACGTTCAAGATAATCCTTTATCTCCTTAACCTTTAATTCGCGGTAATGCAGCAGTGAGGCCAGCAGCGCGGCATCCGCCTGGCCTTCAATAAATGCATCATAGATATGATCTAATGTCCCCGCTCCCCCGGAAGCGATCACCGGAATAGTAGCAACGTCCGCGATCGCGCGGGTCAGCGCCAGGTCATATCCGATCTTGGTCCCATCCCGGTCCATACTGGTCAAGAGGATCTCTCCCGCCCCCAGTTTTTCGGCTTTCTTTGCCCATTCAACCGCATTGATCCCCGTCGGCGTCCTGCCGCCATGAGTGTATACTTCCCAATGGTCGCCGGCGCGTTTTGCGTCGATCGCAACCACCACGCACTGGCTGCCATACTTTTCCGCCCCCTGCCTGATCAGGTCCGGATCGGCGATCGCCGCCGTATTGATCGAGACCTTATCCGCCCCCGCCGCCAATAATTTGCGCATAGTTTCCACGTCTTTGATCCCGCCACCGACCGTAAAGGGGATAAAGACTTTTTCCGCCGTCCGCTTGACCACATCAAGCATAATATACCGTTTATCAGAAGAAGCGGTGATATCAAGAAAGACCAGTTCATCCGCCCCTTCCTTATCGTAATAAGCGGCCAGCTCCACGGGGTCACCGGCGTCTTTAAGGTCGACAAATTTTACGCCCTTAACGACCCGGCCTTCGGTCACATCCAGGCACGGAATAATCCTTTTTGCTAACATTTACCACACCCTGCCTTCAATTTTAAGCAATTTGCGCTTCAAATCAACGCCGCCGGAGAAACCGCCCAGATCGCCCGATTTGTTCACCACCCGGTGGCACGGTATTATAATGGGCAGCCGGTTCCGCTTCAAAGCCTGGCCGACCGCGCGGACCTCTTTTGGGCTGCCAACTTTGTCTGCTACCCAGGCATATGATCTGACTTCACCGTAAG
>JAQTLJ010000017.1 GCA_028714935.1 Candidatus Margulisiibacteriota bacterium
TAATAAAACCGGCGCTATTTTTTGCGGTTACGGCAAACGTATGTCTTTGATTGATCCCGACCGCCACGTTTGCCGGCGCGACCGTCATCGTAGCGGCTTCCGTATCAATATCGCCGCAACCGGCAAGACAAACAGCCAATAAGAGGCAGCTAATTACAAATTTTTCCATCACGAACAACAACTTTGCCGCCGACAATGGCGCAGATAACCTTGCCCTTCAGTTTCCAGCCGTTAAACGGCGTGTTGCGGCTTTTAGAGGCGAACTTGGAGGCCTCGACCACCCATTCGACTTTCGGATCAACAATGATCACGTCCGCGTCCGCGCCGGCTTTTAGTCTTCCTTTATTCTCCAGCTGCAATATTCTGGCCGGGACAACGGTCAATTTCGCGATCGCCTGTTTAAGATTCAGGGCTTTTGTCTCTACCAGATTGGTCATCACTAAACCTAACGCGGTTTCTAACCCGATCATCCCGGTTGCCGCTTGATTGAACTCAACATTTTTATCATCAATTGTGTGCGGCGCGTGATCGGTCGCGATCACATCGATCGTCCCATCCTTCAAGCCTCGAATGACCGCCTGGACATCAGCTGTAGATTTCAGCGGCGGGTTGACCTTGGCATTGGTATCGTAATTTCTGACCGCTTCTTCGGTCAGGCTGAAATAATGCGGGCAAGTCTCGCAGGTCACCGGCGCGCCCCGCTTTTTTGCCTGGCGGATCAGTTCGACCGATCCGGCTGAAGAGACGTGAGCAATGTGCACCGGGCCGAACTTCTTGGCCAGCAGGATGTCCCGGGCCACTATTATCTCTTCGGACAAGGCAGGAATACCCGGCAAGCCGATCATCGTCGATAAGGCGCTCTCGTTCATCGAGCCGCCGCTAGACAGGCTCCGGTCTTCGCAGTGGGAGATGACCGGCGCGCCGAATTGCCTGGCGTATTCCAGCGCCTTACGCATAATATCCGCTTTTTCCACCGGATAACCGTCGTCGGAAAAAGCGATCGCCCCTTCCTCGAACATTGATCCCATCTCCGCCAGCGCTTCCCCTTTTAATCCCCTGGTTATCGCGCCAACCGGATAAACATTGACGACTCCTTCAGCCGCTCCTTTATCCCGAACGTATTTGACGACCGCCGCATTATCGATCGGAGGTTCAGTATTGGCCATGCAGCAGACAGAAGTAAAACCGCCCAGCGCGGCCGCCCGCGTCCCGGAAGCGATCGTTTCTTTATCCGGCCGTCCGGGATCGCGCAAATGCGTATGCATATCGATCAAGCCCGGCATCACTAACCGCCCTTTAGCTTCGATGACCCGCGATCCGCGGCTTATGATCCGCGACCCAATTTTGACCACCTTTCCATCAGCCAAAAGAATATCTCTTATGGCATCCAGATTCGCTGCCGGATCGATCACTCTTCCTCCCCTGATCAACAAAGCCGCCATTATATCTTCATCCTCTTCCTGACCTGTGAAATGATGTTGCGCAAGCCTTTGGTCTCTTTTTTCCGGTTCTTGTCCTCCCCCTTGATCCGGGTTAACGCATGCATCGCCGCCCGCTGTTCCGACTCCTTCTTGTTCCTGCCTCTGCCGACGCCATAAACCTTTCCCTTAAGCCTGACTTCCATCCAAAAGACGCGCCGGTGCTTTGGCCCGCTCTCCTTGATGACCCGGTAGCGGGGCAGTTCCCATTTATGCTTCTGCGCATATTCCTGAACGGCAGACTTATAATCGCGGATGTAGCCGGCGCGGGAAGTCTTTTCTATTTCCCCGGACAAGAACTGCAGGATCAGGTCGCGTGATTTGCCCAGGCCCTCATCCAGATAAACCGCTCCGATCAGCGCCTCAAAGGTGTTCGCCAGGTTGGATTTGCGGCGCGTTCCGCCGGTGCTTTTTTCGTTGGCGCTCAGCAGGAGATAATCGCCAACGTTAAGATGTCTCCCCACCCCAGCCAATGTCTCGTCCGAGATAACAGATGCCCTGATCTTGGTCAGGTCCCCTTCCGCCTTTTCCGGGAACTTATTATAAATATGCTCGCTGATCACCAGTTTCAAGACCGCGTCACCCAAGAATTCCAGCCGCTCATTATCCGGGACCTTAAATTCATTGCCGTACGAACTATGGGTTAAAGCTTGATTAAGCAGGATCTTATTGAGAAATGAGGTTTTTATCTTGCTCTCTAATTCCTGAAGTTCTTTTTCTCTTTCCGGGGAAAGCTGTTCCATTTGACTTTACATTCTACATTATTTATAATCGGTTAGCAACCCTGTACCAGACAGTACAGGGGGAACTGTCTGGATAGCATGTTATCCAAAGAAAGGTGATATAAATGGCGATCCTCTCCCCGATCATGAGCTACATTGTTGACAAAGAGATCGGCTTCCCCATCCCTTCGGAAAAAGAGAAGATCAACAAAGCCCTGCGGCGTTACCGGAATATATTGGCCCAGCATCCCAAGCGGGCGGACGCCCCGGAGATCATGTTCGGGATCGCCGACCTGCTGATGGGCCGCGGCGACCCCGGCGACCGTGAAGAGGCGATGAAGCTTTACGACCAAATCCTCCTCCGCAACCCGCCGGAATACCTGAAAGCCCGCGCCTTGATCGGCAAGTCCGAGCTTCTGATCGGGTCTCCTGAAGAATTTGGGAATGCCATTTCCTTATGTGAAAAATCGAGGAAGATCCTCGGCGCCGATGTCTCCGACTTCTTCGCCGCCAAGACCTATATCGTTGAGGCCGAGCTCCGTCTGGCGCGCCGCGATAAAGGCGACTGGGCGCATGCCTTAGAGCTGATCAACGCGGTCGTCAAGGAAAAAGAGGCTCACTGGTATTTTCGGGGCCGGGCGCTCCTGTCCAAAGCGGAAATCATCCTTTACCGCAATCCTGACGACCTTTCAGCCGCCCTTAAGCTCTGCGATTTTTCCATCAAAGAGCTGAAATCAAGGCCGGATGATTACTTTGCCAGCAAGGGCAAGATCGTTAAGGCTGAGATCCTGGTCCGCCGGGCGAAAAAAAGCGATTTTGAAAAAGCTGAGAAATTGCTGACTGAAATCCTCAAGCTTCCTTTTGCCTACAAAGACCTGATCGCGCGCGCCAAGCTCGACCTGGCCGACATTGTCAATCATCCCAAGGCAGACAAACTGCTGCAAGAAGTGCACGAAATGGAAGGCCTCGATCCCTACCTGATCGAAAAAGCCAGCATCATCGAACAGGCAATAAAAGAAAAGACCAGGCCCGTCAACCACACCAAAGAGAAGAAAGCCGCTAAAAAGAAAAAATAATGGGCAAGACGATCGCGGAAAAGATCCTCTCGAACCATTCCGGGAAAGACGCCAAAGCCGGGGATATCGTCATTGCCGACCTTGATTTTATGATCGGACAGGACGGGACGTCAGGCGTGGCGATCGATTCGTTCCGGAAGATGGGCGTTAAAAAAGTCTTTGATCCGAAGAAGATCGCCATTATCATCGACCACAGCTCCCCCTCACCCAACGAAGGAGTTTCTGCCATCCACAAAAAAATCCGCGAGTTCGTAAAAGAACAAGGGATAACGCTTTACGATATCGGCTGCGGCGTCTGTCATCAGTTGACCCCGGAGCAAGGCCATGTCGTCCCCGGCGACCTGGTGATCGGCGCGGACTCGCACACCTGCACTTACGGCGCGCTCAATGTTTTTTCGACCGGGATCGGTTCGACCGACCTGGCGGCCGGCATGATCTCGGGAAAACTCTGGTTCAAGGTCCCCGAAACAATGAAAGTTATTTATAAAGGGAAACTGCCGAAAGGCATTTATTCCAAAGATCTCATTCTGAACCTGATCGGGAAGATCGGCTCTGACGGCGCAACCTATATGGCGCTGGAAATTGAAGGTGACGCGATCGACGCCATGTCGGTCGACGCCCGGTTCACCATCTCCAACATGGCGATCGAATGCGGCGCAAAAGCCGGCTTGATGAAAGCTGACAGCAAAGTCCTCGACTGGGTCAAACAGCATTCAAAAAGAAAGCCGAACCCTCAAACAGCGGACAAAGATGCTAGATATGCCAAAGTGGTCGAGATCGACGTGGCCAAGCTCGAACCGCAGATCGCCAAGCCTCACGCGGTTGATAATACCTGCCCGATCTCCGAAGTCCTGGGCACTCCGATCCAGCAAGGCTATATCGGGACTTGCACTAACGGCCGGCTGGAAGATTTTCAGATTGCCGCCAAGATTCTAAAAGGGGAAAAAGTTAAAGCCGGAACAAGACTAATTATTGCTCCCGCCTCGAAAGAAATTCTTTTAGACATGATTAAAGACGGCACTTATCAATCTCTGCTCGACAGCGGCGCGGCCGCAGTCACTCCGGGTTGCGGCCCGTGTGTCGGCACTCATAATGGTGTCCCGTCTGACGGAGAAAATGTCATTTCGACTGCGAACCGGAATTTCCTTGGTCGAATGGGTAACCGCAACGCTTTTATTTATTTAGGCTCGCCCGCCACCGTGGCCGCTTCGATGATCGAAGGAAAGATAGCAGATCCGAGGAAGTACTTATAACGCTTCTTTGACCGAACTGATGCCAACCAGCTTGATCTTAGCTTTGGTCAATTCCTGAACGTTCGACTTGGGAAGGATGATCCGCTTAAACCCGAGCTTGGCCGCTTCATTGACGCGTTGTTCGATCTGGGAAACCGAGCGGACTTCGCCCGCCAGGCCGATCTCGCCGACCACCACCGTATCCGTATCAACGGGCTTGTTCTTCAAACTGGAAGCGATCGCCAGCGCGATCGGCAGGTCCATGGCGGTCCCTTCGGCCACGACTCCGCCAGCCGCGTTCACATAAATGTCCTGTGTCGACAATTTTAAACCTATATGCCTTTCCAGTACGGCAATGATCATCGCCGTCCGATTATAATCGACGCCGGTCACTTTCCTGGCCGGATAGGCCATCTTGGTCGGCGCGACCAGCGCCTGGATCTCGATCAGCATCGGCCGCGTCCCTTCGATCGCCGCCGTCACTACCGAACCGGGGGAATCCGCGGTCCGCTCGGACAGGAAGACCTCGGAAGGGTTCAAGACCTCGACCAGCCCCTTGTCTTTCATTTCAAAGATCCCGACCTCATTGGTCGAGCCGAAGCGGTTCTTCGTCACCCGGAGGATCCGGTACTGCTTATGCTGTTCCCCTTCAAAGTAAAGGACGGTGTCGACGATGTGCTCAAGCAAACGCGGGCCGGCGATGTTCCCCTCTTTGGTCACGTGACCGACGATGAAGATCGGGATACCGGTCGACTTGGCGATCCTGACCAGATAAGCGGCCGATTCCCTGACCTGCGAGACCGAGCCGGGCGCGGAAGCGATATCTTCGCGGAAGATCGTCTGGATCGAATCGATGACGGCGAACTTCGGCTTGACCTCCGCGATCGCTTTTTCGATCGCGAACAGGTTGGTTTCCGGCAGGAGCATTAAATTTTTTGACAGGGTCCCCAGCCTTTCCGCCCGCAGCCGGATCTGTCTGGCTGATTCTTCGCCGCTCACGTACAGGACTTTCTCGCTGCCGCTCAAGGCTTCGGCGATCTGCAGCATCATCGTTGATTTGCCGATCCCCGGCTCTCCCGAGACCAGAACGACCGAGCCCCCAACCACTCCCCCACCCAGCACCCGATCGACCTCCGCAATACTTGTCGCCTGCCTTGCTTCATCCTTAAAATCTACCTGGGTAATAGCTATCGGGGATTGGGGCTTGGAATTTTGAATTTGGAATTTGTTTGGATGTTTGAGGTTGGGAGTTTGAAGTTCTTCCACGAGAGTGTTCCACTCATTACATGAAGGACATTGTCCGTACCAGCGCGGAAAATCCTGGCCGCACGATTGGCATACGTAGGTAGTTTCCGTCTTGGGCATAAGATAATTATAAGCTAATCCGCTGAAATTATCCACGAAAACCGTCGATAATACTATTGAGGAGCAAAAATGCCAATCCGCACATTAGCATTAGTAAGTATGCCCCCTATAGGCAACGGCTTAAGTGCCGCTGTCACCAATTTCCGAGCGCGCTTTCAAGGCATCTTATCTCATCGCGCGCTCAACGCGCTGTCTCGTCTTGGTCCGTCGGGAGAATTAAAACTCCAGCAGCTGGGGAAATTGCTCGATAAATGCGCGGCTTTCGAGCCCGGTCAAGCGGTAAAAATGGATGATTTCAACTTTGGGATAGGTAATCGCCGGCTTAAGGCTATCATTTCTTTAGTCAAAACCCTCGACCCTAATAATCAGGTCTTACTAGAACCAGCCGTAATTGACGGCAAGTTTACATTAATTACCACTCAAGATAGGGCGGAATACGAAGCCTGCGCGGGGGATCCGCACTCCCCTTCTAAGATTCAAATTTCCGAGCACGATTTGGGCATTCTTTCTTACGAGATAATAAAGATTCCGGGAAATGGCTACAGAACACTTGCTGTTGTCCCGGATATTGAAGCAGTTGATCCCAACCGTGTTTTGGCAAAGATTGATGAGTCATCTTCAGTGTTACAACCCGGCCAAATTGATCCAAAGATGGTAGAAGGGACGGTCTTTTCAGAAGCAAAAACCATTAAAGATCTTATCGGCACCTACTCTCAAAAACTATCTGTTTACGAAAAAGCAACTTCCAAGCTTGATAATTTGAAGATTACTTTAATGTTTGGGGGTACGCTGGCAAGTAATGGAGCGACATTAGTGGGTACGATCTATGCAAAAACGATTCTTCCTTTTATTCACACTCTGCCGCAAATGCTTTTGTTTCTCTTTATTGGAGTCATTTTGGTCCCGATCATTATTGGTAAGGGGATCAGCCTCTGTGCTAGGCCCTGGCAAAATAAACTTAATAAAGATTTCGAGCCCACAAAGCGTTTAGCCGGCAACATTCTTAGCCGGTTAACCACTGCGCAAATAGTTGGTGAACTAGCTAGCTTGGATAAACAAAAAGTTAATGCCGTGCTGGACCTCTTTAGTGGCCGCGATCAAAAGAAAGCAATTAAGACCGCGATAAAGGACCTGCGTCGACAAACAAAACAACAACTAGCCCAAGCCCAAATCGAGGCATCAGCCACCGCGGTCGCCACCGCCCATCCGCGAATAGCGGTTGAAGACCGGCAAGCCCGGGTCCAAATCGATGAGCCAGCCACGGCGGCAGTTGAAGCACAGCCAGAAGGGGAAGAGGCGGAGGCGGAACGGAGAGGAAGGGCCTAGATTACCGCGTGGTCTTCTTTTTTAACCGGCTCTTTAGCTCCAGGATAACTCTTGCCCTTGGTGCCGCTGAAAACGATCTTATCCTTTTCGACTTTAAGGTTGATCTTGCTGCCGTAGCCGTATTTTCCCTTGAGCACCTCTTCCGACAGCGGGTCTTCGACAAATTCCTGGATCGCCCGCCGCAGCGGCCGCGCGCCAAGTTTGGGATCAAAGCCCTGATCGACCAGGAACGCTTTGACTTTTTTGCCGATCTTCAGCGTGATCCCTTTTTCCTCAAGGCGCGAGTTAATATCATTGAACATTATTTCAACGATCGCCGCCAGGTCTTCCTTGGACAGCGGCCGGAAAACGATCTTCTCGTCCAGGCGGTTAAGGAATTCCGGCCGGAACTGTTTATTTAGCTGCTCGAGGACGATCCCTTTCATCTTGCCATAAGAAGCCTGGGCATCATCCCGGGTAACAAAGCCGATCGCCGTCTCCTTTTGGATCAATTCCGCCCCAACATTGCTGGTCATGATCACTACTGTATTCTTGAAATCAATCTGCCGCCCCTGGGCATCCGTAATATGGCCTTCATCCAGGATCTGCAGCATGACATTCATCACGTTCTGATGGGCTTTTTCAATTTCATCGAACAGGACAACCGAATGCGGCCGGCGCCTGATCTGCTCGGTCAGTTGACCGCCTTCGCCAAAACCGACATACCCCGGAGGAGAACCTATTAACCGGGAAACGGTGTGCTGTTCCAGGTATTCTGACATGTCAATGCGCAGCAGCGCGTCAACATCGCCGAACAGGAACTCCGCCAACCGTTTTGCCAGCTCGGTCTTGCCGACGCCAGACGGCCCCAGGAACACAAAAGAGCCGATCGGCCGGCGCGGGTCTTTTAAGCCGGCCCTCGCCCGCCGGATGGAGCGGGAGATCACAGTAACCGCTTCGTCCTGTCCTACCACCCGCTTCTTCAACTCGCCTTCCATTTGCAGCAAACGCTCGGTTTCTTCGGCCGTGAGCTGCGTCACCGGCACGCCGGTCCAGGAAGAAACGATCTGGGCGATCACTTCTGAATTCACTTCCGGATAACCTTCGCGCGTCAGCCCGGTCAGTTTTTTGGAGCTCGCTTCATATTGCAGGCGCAGCTGCTCCTCTTTGTCCCGCAATTGGGCGGCCAACTCAAATTCCTGGCCTTCGACCGCTTTGGTCTTTTCTCTTTTTACTTTTTCGATCTCCTTCATGATCTCGACCAGCTCCGGTGAGGCAACTGATGACTGGAGCATGACTTTGGACGCCGCCTCATCGACCAGATCGATCGCTTTGTCAGGCAGATGCCGGTCAGCAATGTAGCGGGCCGAAAGCCGGGCGGCGGAGACCAGCGCGTCATCAGTGATCTGCACCCGATGGAAGTCCTCATACCGCTCGCGCAGCCCTTTCAGTATCTCGATCGTGTCCTGGACCGACGGCTCCTCAACCATGACCGACTGGAACCGCCGCTCCAGCGCGGGGTCCGACTCGATCCGCTTGCGGAACTCATCGATCGTTGTTGCCCCGATGCACTGCAGTTCTCCCCTGGCCAGCGCCGGCTTCAGGATATTGGCGGCATCCATCGCCCCTTCCGCCGCGCCCGCGCCGATCAGGGTGTGGAGTTCGTCGATAAACAGGATGGATTCGCCGTCATTGATCACTTCATCCAGAACTTTTTTCATCCTTTCCTCAAACTCGCCCCGGTATCTGGTCCCGGCGATCAGCAGCCCCAAGTCCAGAGTGACCAGGCGCTTGCGGATCAGCGGCGGCGGGACATTGCCGTCAATGATCCGCTGGGCTAAGCCTTCGACGATCGCCGTCTTGCCGACGCCGGCCTCACCGATCAGGACAGGATTGTTCTTCTTGCGGCGGGAAAGGATCTGCGTTACTCGTTCGATCTCTTTGGCCCGGCCGATCACCGGATCGAGCTTCCGCTCTCTCGCCATTGCCGTCAGGTCCCGGCTGAAAGAATCGAGGATCGGCGTCCGGCTGGGCCGCGGCGCCCTTTTTGGGAAAGTGGAAACTTCGCCCAGGACAGTGACTACCCGGTTCTTGGCCGAGGAGATCGTGATCCCCAGTTCGCCCAGGACTTCCCCAATGACCCCGGTCCCTTCCCGGATAATGCCCAGGAACAGATGCTCCACCCCGACATAGCTGTGTCCGAGCGCCCGGGCTTCATCCCAGGCCAGTTCGATCACCTTTTTGACCTGGGCGTTAAAAGGAACCTCCGGACCGGTCACTTTTTCTCCCGGCTGGGTGGGCATGCTCTCTTCGATCCGCTCTTTGACCGTTCGGGGGTCAACCTTGAAGTATTCCAGCGTTTTCAGGACGATCGGCTCGCCCTCGCGCAGCATCCCCAAAAACAGGTGCTCCGCTCCGACAAAGGGAGAGCCCATCCGTTTGGCCTCTTCCTGGGCGGCCATAATGACCCGGACAGCTTTTTCCGTGAATCTTTCAAACATCGCCATGGTAATTAGAATTATAACATAAGCGGCGGTTGGCGCAAGTTTTTAGTCGCTAAATCCGATAATATTAGTGAGGGAAACATATGACCATATCTGACAGCGATAAATCGACCAATACCATCACCATTGACGGCGTAACCTTTATTACCGGCGGCAACATCGTGTTTTCTGACACCGATGAAGAGCGCTATTATCTCGCCCAAAACTCGCATCTCGAAAAAATGGAAGGTTTTCTTGAACACGGGATGCAGATGCTGCTAAAAAAGATCAAACCCTAAACTTT
Source organism: Candidatus Margulisiibacteriota bacterium (assembly GCA_028714935.1). Classification (GTDB taxonomy): domain Bacteria; phylum Margulisbacteria; class WOR-1; order O2-12-FULL-45-9; family O2-12-FULL-45-9; genus JAQTLJ01. The sequence goes on from JAQTLJ010000017.1 coordinate 9,966, forward strand.
CTGCGGCAGAGTAATAATAAACGTCGTCCCTTTTCCCGCCTGGCTCCTGACCTTGATCGAGCCTTTATGCTCTTCAACTATCCTTAAAGTTATCGGCAGGCCCATGCCTGTGCCGGTCATTTTTGTAGTAAAGAAAGGATCAAATAAGCTTTTGAGGTTTTCTTCCGGGATCCCCTCGCCGGTATCCGAAATTTCTATAAAGATCACCGGGATCGGTTTTTCAAACTCTTCTTCCTCGCCCCAGACCATTTCCTCGCCCCGCTTTGTCCCTTCCCGATGAAGTTTGCCAAGACGGATAACCTCGCCCACGTCAGTTTTAACGATCATTTCGCCGCCCTGGCCGTGCATCGCTTCGATCGCGTTCTTTACTATATTGACGAACACCTGCTGGAGCTGGCCCGCGTCACCGATAACTTCCGGCAGTTCCGCCAATTTCTTGGTCACCCTGATATTATGCTTTTTGCACTCGCTTTCAAACAACAGCAGGACTTCGTCCAGCAGGCCGTTGACCTCAACTTTGCTCAGCTCCGGCTTCATCGGCTTGCCGAATTTAAGCAGGCTTTCCGCGATCCGGTTGATCCGTTCGATCTCATGAGGGATGATGGTGGAGAATTTTTCCCGAAATTCCTGATCCTCCCACTTCTGCTGGAGGATCTGGGTAAACGTCCGGATAGAAACCAGCGGGTTTTTGATCTCATGCGCCATGCCGGCCGCCATCGTGCCCAGCGAAGCCAGTTTTTCCGAAAGTATAAGCCGCTCCTGGCTTTCCCGCAGGTCTTTTGTCATCTGGTTAAAAGCAGCGGCGAGTTTCCCGATCTCATCGGCTGAATCGACCGAAACATGCCAGCGCAGATCGCCTTTAGCGACCGCCTCTGTCCCGTAAGTCAGTTCTTTTATCGGTTTTTCGATCGAGTGAGCAAAAAATATCCCGACGAGCGCGGTCAAAATAATCCCCAGGATCACAAAGATCAGCGAATTAGTTTCCAGCAAACGGAGCTCAGAATAAGCCGAAGTCAACGGCTCCTGCACTACGACCCCCCACCCGTATTTTGTCGCCGGCACATAAGCGCCCACCATCAAGCTCCCGATCTCGTCCAGAAATTCTCCCCCGCCACCTTCGCCGCCGGATAAGATCCATTTGACCGCCTGGTTGTTGATCAGGTTCTCCCGCTGGAGCGCGCGCTTTTTATCAGGATGAGCCAAAACAACCCCTTTGCTATCAACCACAAAAGCTGTCTCCCGGCCGCTGACCCTGACGGAGGTGACCAGCTGCTGCAGGGTCTCCGGCGGCGGCGCGGACGGATAATTTTCTATTTTAGCGGCCAGTTCATCAGCTACCCGCAGGTAATTGCTGATGATCGCCCGGGAGAGCGCGTTCTTGCTGATATTCATGGTCGCCAGCGTTGTCGCCTCAAAAAGGATGACGATCAGCAAGACAAAGATCAGCATTAGCTTAAAGAGGATCCTCGTCCTGAAGAAACGCAGCGGTTTTTGGGCCTCGGGCGAGTCGATCGGGATTATTTCCGCCAGCAGAAAACCCAGGCTGGAAATGAGCATTAGGATCCAGGACGCCACTAGATAACCGGCTTCTCCAAACCGGACGTAAAAGAAGGAACTGAGCAGCGACAGTAAAAGGACCAGCGCGGAACCGCCCAGATATAATGTCAGTTTTTTATGCCCGCCGCTCGTTCGGGCGGCGGACACAAAAGAAAATATTGCCAGCATGCTCCACAAAAAGGCAAAAAACGGTTTGACCGGAATATACAGCGAAAAAACCACGATCGGCTCAACGATCCCTTCGCGGTAGATCAGATTGACCGAAGAATCAAAGATCCGGTAAACAAAAATAACGGCGATAACCGCCAGCACAAAATAGCTCCACCGGGAGCGCTTGATCCCGAATCGTTCCACCATAAAGGCCCACAGGAAGACCGAGCATAATACAATACTGATATAAATCCATTTATGGACCAGAATAAGCTCCGACAGGTCCCGGCCGAAATTAAACATCATTTGCGAAGCGACGGTCATCGCGATGTAGAAAAAGAAGGCCAGAAAGACCAGCCCGAAAAAGAGGTCTTTCAGCCGCTGGAAAGAAAAATAGTTTTTTATAAAGGTGGCGGCGCCGGCCATCAGGATCCCGGCCGCGATGATCTCCGTAAATATGCTGATAATAGTTAAGTTGGACAGCATTATCGATAAACCTTTAAGACCACGTCCTGCGACGCGTACCCGCCGGCAAGATTGGCCACCCCGATCCTGACGCTGTAATCGCCCGATTTAACCGCCGCCGGCACGGTAAACTGCAAAGTAAAGAGATCGTCTCCGGGCGCTGCATCTCCGCCTCGTCCGTCATTCCTTAATGGTTGCAATTCGCTGTAGCCGATCGCCCTCAGGTCGGCCGTGACATCCTTGAGGTCTTCGATCCTGCCCGGATTATCGATCCTGACCGTTAAAGTCGCCTGGCTTTTACCGTCCGCCCGGGCCCTTTCAGGCGCGAATTTCGCTTCCATTATAATCGGGTTTCTCTTGATATCCAAGGTCGTTTTGGCGAGCGCCAGCCAGCCTTTTTTGTTGGCGACCGCCACCGGTATCTCCTTGGCCCCAAGCTCGATTTTCGGTGAAACACTGGTCTGTAGGGTGTAGATCCCGTCGGCGGATTTCTTATCGCCAAACAAGCCGCTGTCAACCAGCATGGTGTTGGGCAGCCGGCCGATCGCGGAGAGGTCGGCCCTCACGCCGGCGATGTTGGCCAGGCCGGCCGGATCATCAACTGAAGCAATGATCTCAACGATCGTCCTGCCGTCCGGCGGCACTTTTCTGGGGATGGCTCTGATATAGTTGATGCTCGGCGTAAGTTTGACCCGGTTGACCTTGGAAATATCATATCCGACGGTCCAGGAGAGTAGCTCGCCGATCTTTTTCTTCATAAAGTCGGTGGCGGAAATAAGCATGACCGCCTCCCCTTTGGTCAGCGCTTCCTCTTTGGTTTGCGCCGCGGCCTTCGCCTCCGCGTGGACTGGCCTAAGCGCGGCGCCTGAGACAATTATTAATAACCAAATTAAAAGTCTTTTCATTTGACCATTCCGAATTTCTTGAAGATCGCTTCTCCCTCAGACTTGGAAACTACCGCATCCGGACGGAAGGTCCCGTCGGGGAACGGCTGCAGCAGCTTAAGATCGACCACCACTTTAATGTACGGGGCCAGCGGATGATTCTTGGGAACGTCCGCGAACAGGTCTTTCGGCACTTCCGGCAGCTTCATGTCCGCCGCCTTGACCAGCCAGCTGGCAAGTTCCCCGCGCGTGATCCCGGCCTCCATCACAAAATTAGCCTCGGGCGTGATCTCGATCACGCCCATGGTCACCAGTTCTTCAACGCTTTCCTTCTTTTTACCCAGATCCTTGACCTTGGCCTCATCGGCGATCTTGACCTTGGCTTTTCTCAGCACTTTGTATTTCCAGACTTTCTTCTCGCCCTCATAACGCGCTTCAACGATGATCAGATTCTTCTGCAGTTTTAGGGGGACGATCGTCTTAAAGGTGTTGTCCGGCATAATCGCCACCCTGGCGCCGTTAATGTAAACATCCACGCCGGGTTTTGCTTTGCCATAAACTTCGATCTTGTCGTCATAAGTCACGATATTGTCTTCCAGCGAGATCGACTCGAGCGCTTTCTCAAGCATTATTTGGGGTTTATCGAGATCCAGCTTTTTGACTACGATCCAATCCCTCGGAAAATAAAGCAGGGAGAAACTAAAACAAGCCTCTCCATTAAAAGGGTCATGATAAGTTGAGGCGTCTATCCCCCAGCTTTCGGTGCGATAGCCGGCGCCGAAATTGACATCTGAAGCGACGCCGCTGCTTTTATACTGCTGCATTACCCC
>JAQTLJ010000018.1 GCA_028714935.1 Candidatus Margulisiibacteriota bacterium
GGCTTGCCGAGATCGGCCAGCGCTTCGACCATCCGCCCCATAACCTTCATCCCCAGGTCAACATGCGCCATTTCTCTTCCCCGAAAAAACATCGAAACCTTGACTTTATCCCTTGCTTCCAGGCATCCCCTGGCTTTTTTTACCCGGACATCACAATCGTGCTGGGCGATCTTGGTGGAAAGCTTGACCTCTTTCATCCCCCCGCCCTTCTGGGCTTTGCGCGCTTCTTTTTCCTTTTTTGTCAGTTCGTACCTTAATTTGCCGTAATCAGCGATGCGACAAACCGGCGGGGCTGCCCCAGGGGAAACCATGACCAGGTCAAATCCGCTTTCTCTCGCTCTTTTTAAGGCCTCCGGGGTAGGAAGGATCCCTAACTGTTTGCCTTCGGCGTCAATTACTCTGACTTCTCGCGCTCGGATCCTTTCGTTAATTATATAGTCTAAAATTCTGCTTCTACCCCCACAATTTATTATACTATGAATCAGGCTCGACTGTCTATCTCTTTGCGTAGCTCCGCCTGGAATTCCGCCAGTGCTTTTGTCCCCAGGTCGCCTTTTGTCCGGTGGCGGACGGCGACCAATTTCCCCTGCTCTTCTTTATCGCCAATGATCAGCATATAAGGCGCTTTCTGCATTTGCGCGTCCCTGATCTTGGCCCCGATCTTCTCGCGCCGCAGGTCAGTTTCGACCCGGAAACCGTTCTGCCGCAGCTCCTCCGCCACCTGCTGGGCGTACGGCCCGTGCCGGTCGGCGATTGGCATCACGACGACCTGCGTTGGTGAGAGCCAGAGGGGGAATGCTCCTCCATAATTTTCGATCAGCGCGCCGATGAACCGCTCCAGGCTCCCAAGAATGGCCCGGTGGACCATGACCGGGGTCTTTTCTTTGCCGTCCTCTCCGACATAAGTCAGGTCAAACCTCTGCGGCAGGTTAAAATCGACCTGGACGGTCGGCCCCTGCCACTCTCTCCCCAAGCAATCTTTAAGCTTAATGTCGATCTTGGGGCCATAGAAGACCCCGGCTCCGGGATCGACCTCAAAGGGCAGGCCCCGGTCCATCAGCGATTTTTCCAGGATCGCCGTCGCCCGCTCCCAATTTTCCGGCGTGCCGGCGAATTTTTCCGGGCGGGTCGAAAGATTGACCTTGAATTCAAAGCCGAAAACTTTCATGACATAAGTGATGAAATCGATTATTTGCAGAATTTCTTCCTCGAGCTGGTCTTCTCGGCAGAAGATATGGGCATCGTCCTGGGTGAATCCCCTGACCCGGAGCAGACCATGCAGCACCCCTGATTTTTCATAACGGTAAACGGTCCCCAACTCGAAATAACGGATGGGGAGGTCGCGGTAGCTCCGCGTTTTACGCTTAAAGATCAGGATATGCCCCGGGCAGTTCATCGGCTTGACGACATAATCCTGTTCGTCGATTTTCATAAAATACATGTTCTCGCGGTAATAATTGGTGTGGCCGGAAGTGTTCCAGAGGTCGATCTTGGCGATGTGCGGGATGACTACGGATTCATAGCCGCGTTTGGCGTTCTCCTGCTTCAAAAAATCCTCGATCACACCGCGCAGAACCGCCCCTTTGGGATGGTAATAGACAAAGCCGGAGCCGGCTTCTTCGTGGATCGAGAACAGGTCAAGCTCTTTCCCCAGCCTGCGGTGATCGCGCTTTTTAGCTTCTTCAATGTTTTTAACATATTCGTCAAGTTCTTTTTGCGACGGAAAAACCGTGCCGTAGATCCTCTGCATCATCGGGTTGGTCTCGATCCCGTGCCAGTAGGCGCCGGCTATCGAGAGAAGCTTTAAGGCTTTGATATGGCCGGTGTGTTCAATGTGCGGCCCGCGGCAGAGGTCGACAAAATTCCCGCTTTTATATAAGCTCACTTTTTGGTCTTCAATCTCATGCAATAATTCGACCTTATATTTCTCTCCGCGTTCTTCGAATAATTCGATCGCTTTTTTCTTGTCCATCTCCACTCGCTCGAATTTATGCTCTTTTTTAATGATCTCGCGCATCTTTTCTTCGATCTTGGGGAGATCTTCGGGGGTCAACTGCTCCGGCAGGTCAAAGTCGTAGTAAAAACCGTTCTCAATAGCCGGTCCGATCCCCAGCTTGACGCCCGGGAACAGCTCCTGGACGGCATGGGCCATGACGTGGGAAGTAGAGTGCCGTAAGACTTCAAGGTCGATCTCTTTCTTCGTCATGAAATGAAGTATATCATACGAGGGAATCACGGGCAAACCTGTCAGCTGACAGGATATCTTCCAGGGTGGGATTTTCCTTGTTTTGCTGCTTATCCATGACTTGCTTTATCTTAACCGCGATCTGGTCAAAATTGAATTTCCCTTTAAGAAATTGATTGACTGCTTCCTCATTGGCCGCGTTTAAGATTGCCGGCAGTGTGCCTCCGGTTTTTCCGGCTTCATAAGCATATTCCAGACAGGGGAATTTGACCTTATCAGGTTTGAGAAAAGTCAAACCGGTGATCTTGCCAAAGTCGAGCCGGCTCCAATGGTTGGACTGCCTTTCTTCCTCCAGCAGGGCGTACTGGATCGGCACCCTCATATCCGGCGCGCCTAGCTGCGCCTTAATTGAGCCGTCAATAAACTCGACCATTGAATGGATAACGCTTTCGGGGTGGACTATCACTTCAATTTGAGAATAGTCGAGCCCAAAAAGATAATGAGCTTCGATCACCTCAAAACCCTTGTTCATTAAAGTTGCGGAATCGATCGTAATTTTTGGCCCCATCTTCCAGGTCGGGTGCTTGAGTGCTTCTTTGGCGGTCATCTGTGACAGCTTTTCGATCGGGGTCTTCAAAAATGGCCCGCCGGAAGCGGTCAAAATGATCTTCTTGACCGTTTTCCGCTCTTCGCCGCGGAGGCACTGGGCGATCGCGCTGTGTTCGGAATCGATCGGGAAGACCTTAACGCCGGCGGTTTTGACCTCCTGCATAAAGATCTCGCCGGCTGCGACCAGGACTTCCTTGGTCGCCAGGGCAATATCCTTTTTGAGCTTAACCGCCTCCAGCACGGCGGTCAGGGCCAGTGAACCCGGGATAGCGACGACGACCATTTTGGCCGACGGCTCGGTGGCGACTTTATTTAATCCTTCCTGGCCAACGAAGATCTGGGTTTTAGCGCTTGTGACAATCGCCTCAACTTTCTGCTTTACTTCTTCGCTTGCGACCGAAACGACCCTGGGAGAGAACTTTTTTATCTGTTCCGCGATCAGCTCAACTTCATCCTTGGCGGCCAAGGCGACCACCGCCAGGCTGCTGGGGAAGATCGAGGCGATTTCCAGCGTCTGCCGGCCGATCGAGCCGGTCGAGCCGAGAATGGCTATTCCTTTTTTCATAACAGATATATTATACTATAAGAGCGAGGTGGATATAATGAAAAAGCTGCTCAAATGGTTCGGTATTATAGTTGGCGCCCTGCTTATTATCCTGATCCTTGGGATAATCGCCCTCCCCTTCGTTTTCCCGCTGGAAAAGATCAAGGACTTTGCCGCCGCCAAGATCGCGGAAACGATCCGCCGGGAAGTCAAGATCGAAAAAGTCTCGTTCGATATCTTTTCAGGGATAAAACTCAAAGGCCTTTATGTCGGCAACCGCGCCGGCTTCGCCAAAAAACCGTTCATTGCCGCCGACGCGATCGAGCTCCGCTACGCCTTCTGGCCCCTCTTTTCCCGGCAGATCATCATTAAGGAAATCAGGTTGGTCAAACCGGAAATTCTAGTCGAGAAAAATGCCCGGGGAGAATTCAATTTCTCGGATCTACTGCAATCCTCGCCTAACCCAAAAGCCACAACCCAAAAGCCGGCAGCCAAACCGCTGTTCAATCTATTTATCACCGCCTTTGCCATTAAAGACGGCAAGATCACCTATGCCGATCAGGCCGCCAGGACAACCAATGAGATCAGGAAGCTGAACGTTAAAGTCTCTGGTTTTGAGCTCGCGTTGATCAAGCCGATCGATTTGAAAGCTTCCGCGATTGTCACTTATCAAGGGAAAGAGGTCCCGATCGCGCTCTCCGGCCGGATCGGCGTCAACTTGGCCAGAGAGGCAATCACCCTTTCTTCCCTTGCCCTCTCCATCGCCGGAGAAAGCCTTAACGCTTCGGCGACGGTCTCGGGCTGGAAGCGGTCGCCTCAGATCGATTTTTCCGTCGCTTCAGGCGGCATCAACATCGATCCCCTGCTTGCCCTTTTTGCCGCTTCGGCCCCAACGCAACAGCCAAAAGCACGGCCGGGCGAGCTGACCAAAACAATCAACCGCGCCATGGCTTCTATATCAAGGAACTTGACCGTTAAAGGCAATGTTAATCTCGATAACCTCAGCTTCCAGAAGTTCAAGGCCGACAAGATCGATCTTAACCTTTCCCTGGCCGGCAAGCGGTTGCAAGCCCGGATCAAAGAGATCAAAGTGTATGATGGGACATTAGCCGGTGACCTGGGTGCTGATCTAAATGTACCCGGACTGGCCTACGAGGTCAGCAATCTCAGGTTGACCGGGTTCAACGCCGCCCCGTTTTCCGACGCTATAGTTGAAACCTTCCTGACCAAAATGTCTGACTATAAAGATCTATTAAAAAAAGTTTATGGCACTCTCGATATCTCGGCTGCGCTTAAAGGGCGCGGGGTAGAGCCGCAGGATATTTTTGCCAATCTGTCCTTAGATGGGTCGTTGACGCTCAAGAACGGCGAGCTGAAGCGCCTTAAGACCCTGGCCGAGATCGGTAAGACGATAAAGTCCAACACCCTGCAGGATAATATTAAATTCGGCAGCCTCTATACCGCCTTTTCTCTCAAGGACCGGGTGGTAACCGCCAAGGCGCTTAAGATCGCTGAGCCGGAATTCAAGGTTTTCTTTAACGGCGGCGCCGACCTTAAAAGCCTGAAATGGGTGGCGGGCAACCGGCTGACCCTCAAGCTGGCCCCGAAGTTGACGCAAGGCCTCCCTAAGGAGTTCTCCCTTTTCAAGGATCCCCAGGGATGGTTTGAGCTGACTTTTGAGCTGACCGGCGAGCTGAAAAAGCCGATCCCCAAGCCGATCCTGGAAAAACCGTTTGAAGCAGCCGTTGGGAAACTGAAGGTCAAAATTGAAGCCGCAAAGGTAGAGGTTGAACAGAAGGTCAAGGCGGAAATTGCCACCCAGGAAGCCGCGGCAAAAAAGGCTTTAGAAAAGGAAAAAACACGCCTCCAAGAAGAGGCTAAAAACAAGCTAAAAGAGATGATCAAGTTCTAAGTTTTGATACAAGTTTTCCTCTTATAAACCCGATTATATAAGTAGAAAGAGGTGCTATATGAAAAAAGCGCTGGTTATTCTGCTTTCATTGATTATATTGGCTGGAATTTGCTATGCCGCCAAGGATCCGTATAGTCTGCCGGTTAAAAAGCTATATTCCGCCCCTTCGGCCGATTCGAATCTAATATTAGATATTCCGATCGAAGTTAAGCTCCTTGATGTTTCCGAGGATGGCAACTGGTACAAAGTGAAGATCTCCTATAATATCGGCCCCTTCAACTACACCTATGTCGGCTGGTCGAATATCCCGGTCGGCGAGATCCTCGCTTCCAGGGCCGAAAAGGTGGCTGTTAATTCCTCCTTGCCTTAATCCCGCTCTCTTGCTATAATCCTTTTCAGTAAAAACCTGAAAAGGAGGGCTCTTCGATGGTTGGAAAGATTATTAAAGTTATCCTCGGCCTGGCTTTTGTCGCTCTTGGCGCCTGGACTATTTACCTCTGGTGGGGAGACCTGCTGACATTGATCCGAGGTTGTATCGGGCTATTCCTGATCCTGGCCGGATTAATAACTTTTGCGCTCGTAGCAGACTAATTATTCCCCGATATATCCTAGCGAGAAGTAGTGGGTGGTGAACTCGGAGAGTTCAGCATAGGTGTGGTACGCGTAGTCAAACGAGAAACCCCGGAACTTTGTCCCCAACCCTAATGCCAGGTTGAACCCGTCAGCCTTCTGGTCTAACCCGCCGCGAATGAAGAGCGGCGCCATCGGGTTCCACTCCGCCCCCAGGTGCAAGAGGAACGCTCCCCGGCTGATCTCAGCATCAAGGGCTGTCAGTAGATTCTTATCCGGGATCCTGTAGGCCAGCCCGCCGCCTATCCCCAGCGGCAATTCATCGTTCTTCACGTTATTTCCCGGTATCAGGTTTTTGAGGGTGACCGACCCGGTCAGCTTGTCATTGATCGGAATGATCGTCCCGAGATCCAGGTCAAACCCGCTCCCGCTCCCGCCTTCAAAGCTTGACCCGCCGCTAAACCCATAGCTGACCAGCTTCAGGTTAGCTCCAACTTTGGCTTCTTTGTCAGTCAGGAATTTGAGATTATTGACGTAGTTGACGTTCTTCGCGTCATTCCCGTAACTCAAGACCAGCGTTGTGTTCCCGTAGCTTGCTTCCGCCCCCGTGATCTGCGGGATGCCGCCGCTGTCCAGCACCGTCTCCTTGATCCCGCCGGTCGATGCCCCGATATAGCCGAGGCCGATCGTCCCGTAGGTCGTTTTGTAGGCACCGCCCAGGACGATATAGGGAACCTCCCCGATCAGGTTGCCGCTCATGCTGATGACATCGAACTTCTTGACCGCGGTTAATCCGGCCGGATTGGTGAACAGCGCGCTCCCGTCATCGGCGATCGAATTGAACGCCTTCCCCATCCCCAGGGGACGGGCGCCGACGCCGATCTCCGTCAGGTCCACAATCGATGATGCCAACGCCAGCGTAGCTGTTGTTATGACTATTAAGCTGGTCAATATCAATTTCTTCATTTCTTGATTATGGCGATTTTGCCGCCTCCGATCGATTTGCCGCCCTGCACGATCTTGTAGATATACAATCCATCGCCCAGGAGATTTCCCCACCTGTCTTTGCCGTCAAAGTTAATGCTGTTCGCCCCGGCCTGGGCGCCAGTGCTCCCCGCATTGTAGCTGTTCTTCCAGACGAGCGTCCCGGTCAGATCAACGATATAGATGCTGGTATCGGCGACCAGACTAGCGTCGAGCCAGTACCAGATCTTGGCGTTGCTCCCTGAATTCGGGTTGTACGGATTGGGGCCGAACCGCACCTGATTGGAACCGAGCGCCCCCATCGGCGCGAATGGCGTAAAGTGGGTCGTCGTGAATGTCAATAGCTCGTGCACGGTGTCGATCGAAACTAGCGTTATCCCATCACTGCTCCAGGTTGTGCCGTTCCAGTAGTAGATATGCGGGTCGGCTATCGGCCCGGTGAACGGGATGGTGACCGTTACCGGCACAAGAAATACTGTGCCATCAGGCTGGAGATCAAAAACGTCCCCGCCAATGTAGAACCCAGGCGGCGGGGATGCCCCCGGCGGTGGTGAACCCGTGCTCGCTGATATTGTTATTTCCTGTGTAGTCGCTCCAGCAGGGATCTCGATCTTTAATCCCGGGATGCTGGAGTTGGTGTATTCTTGAGAGGCGTTCATTACAATGATCTCAGCCGTCCCAACTGCGCTGCCATTCTTTGCGGTGACCCTTCTCAAGCCGATCTTGGAGAGGGACATTGGCCCCGAAGCGATCCCCCCCTGGAATTCGGAAGCCGGGATACTTTCCGGAGTGACCAATCCCTTATCAACCGTAAAATAGGTCGTCCCGGTCACGTTCGGTTCAATGATGCCGGCGGCATTGTACGCCGTCAGCGTCCCTGTCATTGTCTGCCCGGCGATCGCCGTTGCCGGCGCCTGGAAAATGAAGTGATCTACAACCGAAACTGGCGGCACAGCTAAAAACGTCGTTATTCCCTTTACTACATCCATCTGGGAAGAATCCCTGGATGACGCGATTGTTAAATATCCCTCTTTGGTTGCCGTCACACTGCCGGAATATGTTACTTCAGCCCTGATCTCAAGGCTTACTCCAGGAGAAAGCGGAAATGGAACAGGCGTCGCTTCTGAGCTGATAATAATTTCATTCGTGCCGGTTTTGGAGTCAAAATAGCGCACGGTAAAGTCCCCGCTGCTGACTTCGCCGCTTACGCTAAATATCTCTTCGGTGACCCCCGCGTTGAGAACCTTGAAATAATAAATTGCCTTTTGGTTTGCGGGCGTCGTCAATCTCCTCACCTGCTGCACCGGCACGCTTTCGTAAATCCCGATCGTCGCGTAATCATTCCCCGATTCCAGCGTGGCAATTGCGCCATCAGGCTGGTAGTCGGCCGGAGTGAACGTGGCGCTGGCTTTGATGACATCTTTCTTGTTGGCATCTATCGTTGATGATGCCGTGATTATAACTTCTTTAGTGGCCAGCGTATTGCCGGAATAAGTTATTTCCACCCTGCCTTCCATGCTTGCGCCGGCCTCCAGCGTTTCAGGGATGACGACGCCTTCCCCCGTAACATAAGGGGTGGTCTCATTCGTGCCGGTCTTCGAGTTAAAATATCGCACGGTGAACGGGCCACCCCCCGCTTCTCCGCTGACACGGAAGCATTCCGGCACCGTTCCGGCATTGACAATCTTCATGTAAAAGACCGCTTTCTGGAAAGCCGGGACCGTGCGCGACTTTACTTGTGTCACCGGCACGCTTTCCCAAGTCCCGATATATGCGTAATCTGTTCCCGACACCAGTTTAGCGATCGCCGCATCGGGCTGGTGAATGACCAGGAATGTGACTTCCTTGGTCGGACAGAACTCCGAGGTGTTGCCGGGCACGTCGGTCTGGGTGGCGGTCACGGCTGCGTCGTCCGGAACGTCCATCAAGCCGTTAAATGTCGCTTCCCAGTTCCCCGAAGCGTCAGCGGTCGCGGTCCCGACATAAAAAGCTCCCTCCCCTCCCAACGCTCCAAAAACCTCCACCGCAGCATTCTGGGACGCGGTCCCGGTCAAATGCATAGTGCTGGCCGGCTGGTTGTAGTCGCATGAGGTGATTTCCGGCGAGGGGATCATGTTGTTGCCGCCGTTCACCAGCGCGATCCCTCTGCCATGGTTTTCGTATATCGAATTCTGAGTGATCGTTTCCTGGGTTGCATTCCCCTCTGTGATCAGGATCCCCGGCAAGTCGCCAACCGTGCCATTGTATGCGATCACGTTGCCGGGCCCGATCCGGTTAAAACGGGCGCCGGCCGAGGGGCCATTAACGCGAATGCCGTAAAAATCGTTGCCAAGGTCCCCCTCACCGCTGGCAGTAACGCCGATCAGGTTGCCGGCAATTTCATTGTAGTTGACAGGTCCGGCCGGCCCATTGGAAACAGTTATCCCATCTATGCCGCTGCCCGAAATTACATTCCCCTGCCCGCTCAACACTCCGCCGATCTTGTTATAACTTGCACCGCTTTCGATGATTAAGCCGTAAACATTGCCAAGATCCCCGGTCCCGTTTATATCCGGACCAATATAATTACCCAAGACTTCATTGCTAGCGGTATTATTCCCTGATAAATGGACGCCGGCATTATTATTCCCAGAGATCAGGTTTCTCCCGGCCGAGGTCCCGTTGCCGATCCGGTTATATTGCGACTCCATGACCTTGATGCCATCATTTGTATTTCCCAGATCCAACGTGCCGTCTTTATCCGTCCCGATATAGTTCCCCAGGATCTCATTGCTGGCGGTATCAGTTCCTGACCCCAAAATATAAATGCCATTCTGCGCATTGCCGGAAATGACATTCCCTTCGTTCGCCAGAGTGCCGCCGATGATGTTATAGCTGGCGCCGGAGATATTCACCCCGTCCTGATTGTTTTGCAGTATTGTGTCGCCATTGATATTTAACCCGATATAATTGCCTTTTACTTCGTTAGACACTGCGGTTGAGCCGGCAATATATATGCCCCACTGGTTGTTTCCAGAAATAATGTTTTTTGCTCCGGAAGCAGAACCGCCGATAATATTGCCGGACGCGTTTGAGATGGCGATACCGCAGGAAGTATTGCCCAGGTCGCCGGTTCCGTTAATATCGGTCCCGATCTTATTGCCTTTTACTTGATTGAGAATAGTGGCGACGCCGTCCAGGTAAATCCCATTGTCATCGTTGCCGGAGATCAAGTTGCCCTGGCCGGAAGTTGCGCCGCCGATCTTGTTATATTTGGGCCCATTTTGCAGGCATACTCCAAAACCACCTGATGTATTGCCCAAGTCGAGCATGCCGGTCACATTGGTGCCGATATAATTCCCATAGACCTCGTTGCTTAAACAATTGGTCCCGAATAAATAAACACCAGCGTATTTATTGCCGGAAATGACGTTTTTTCTATCGCTGGTTGACCCGCCGATGATATTATTGCCGCCGAGTATTTTGATGCCGGGGTTATTGGGCGCAGCTGCCTCTCCGGAGGTGGTGACCCCGACATAATTCCCAAAGATCTCGTTGCCGCTGGCATCATCAAGAATTTCTATGCCCGCGGAGACGTTGTTGCCGATCGTATTGCGCGCCGCCGATTCGGTCGAGCCGACCTCATTTCCAGAAGATGTCCCCCAGATATAAATGCCGCGGCTCTGGTTCGGGAAAGAATATTCAGGGCCGAAATTCGCGCTGCCAATGATGTTCCCAAGGATCTGGTTATTGCTGGCGTTAACCAACTCTATACCATTGGCCTCATTGCTGCCGATCTGGTTCCAATAATCCTCTGTGGCGCCGCCTATACAGTTGCCGTCCGCCGCCACAAGCCTGACCCCGGATCCCTTGTTCCCCAATCCCCTTGGATCGGCTATTCCATCATAAACGATGCCGATCAGGTTGCCCGCTACCCGGTTATTGGCAGCGCCTGAACCAATTTGTATCCCGTGATAAGATGAACTTGCGCCATTGCCGACGATCATGTTCCCCTCTGAACTACCCAGCCCGCCGATAACCACATTGGACGAACCAACGATTGAGATGCCATGCTGTTGATTCCCTTGCCCCTCTATCGGAGAAGGATATCTGCAACCGATCGCATTAGATGTTATCTTTGTATCATTGGCATTGTTAAGATATATGCCACTCTCATTATTTCCGGCGATGATATTCCCTCTCATCAGGACCATGGTAGACGAGCGGCCGATCTCATTGCCGGTCGCGTTTTCGATATTAATTCCATTATACCCATTGGGAATCGCCACGGTCTGATCGGCGCTCAAGCCGATAATATTGTTCATAATGATATTGTTATTAGACCCGACCAAGTAAAGACCATCATATCCGTTGCCGGAAATGACATTCCCCCCTGCCGCCTCACTGCTTCCGATGATGCAATTTGGAGCAAATTGATCCAGGACTATCCCATATTGGCTGTTCGCCACTGCTCGGGTCCCTGTCCGGTTAACTCCGATATAATTACCTAAAACTCTCAAACCGCTGGTAGAATTTTGTATGCCAGTGAGATTGCCTGAAATGATATTTCTTTCCGCTTCAGTTGTTCCCCCAATGATAATAGAATTTGATGAGGCTAGATAAATGCCGGCATTACTGCCTTTTGACGCTTCCCCCGTTGCGTCACATCCGACATAACATCCGAATAAACGGCTCCCACTGGCAGCACTAAAAGCAACCAAATATCCTGGGCCACTTGCACCGATGTTAATTATCAAGCCTGAGACCTTAATATTACTAACTTGAAAAATTAATACTTGACCAGCGGTGGAGGGGGCCCGGAGCTCTATTTCTGGCCCATAGGGATTATTGACCTCATTGGTTGGCTGCGTGGTACCGATCAACTGTATATTGGAAGTATTAAGTACCAGTCGATCAGAAAGAACGATCCTGAACCACTGCGCACCGGTTGCTTCATCGGTGACCCAACCCGATCCTTCAGGAGTAGCATAAGCGACTTCAGCAGTTGTAATATTAAATTGTATAATATCTCCGGAGGTCGTAGCTTGACTGACCGCCCAAGGCAAAGAACCTGCTTCGGTAGTGCTGCTTGCGCAATTAGTGACCGTAAAAGTATCAGCAAAGCCTTGCGAGGCACACAAGAGCAGAACTAAAGAGCTTAAGACGATTAGCTTCTTCATTTTTACTGGTTAAATAATCGCATTTTACTTTCTTTTTGTCAAGTCTATCGATATCTGCTAGAATATGTTTGCCATGCTCGAGGAACTGAAAAAACTGCTGGTCGAAACCGGCGCCGTTAAAACCGGGGAATTCACCCTCTCCTCCGGAAAGAAGTCCAATTTTTATATCGACTGCCGCAAGGTAACCCTGCACCCCAAAGGGGCGAAACTGATCGGCAAGATCATCCTTGATAAGATCAAGGGCCTCAAGGTTGACGCTATCGGCGGCCTGACGCTAGGGGCCGACCCGATCACCGGTGCGGTCGTGACTTTAGGCGATCTCCCCGGCTTCATCGTCCGCAAGAAGGAAAAGGAACACGGTACCAAACAGAAGATCGAGGGTCTGATCGAACCCGGCTGGAAAGTCGTTATTGTGGAAGATGTGACGACCACCGGAGCTTCCGCCCTGGAGGCCATTGCGGCGGCCGAAGCGGCTGGCGCCAGGGTCGTCAAGGTCATTTCCGTCGTCGACCGCGAAGAAGGGGCAGCCGCAGCTCTCAAAAACTACGATTTCGACCCGATACTTAAAAGGTCGGAGTTTTTCTGATAGAATAAGCACAGGCCCGTGTAGCTCAGTTGGTAGAGCACTTCCTTGGTAAGGAAGAGGTCACCAGTTCAATTCTGGTCGCGGGCTATGAACCTTATTGGTTCATAGCGGGCTTGACATCTAATCTGATTATTGTATAATAGGAAAATCTTTTTAGGGAGGTAACATATTATGGCAAGGGAAAAATTCGAGAGGAAGAAACCACACGTAAACGTCGGGACGATCGGTCACGTTGACCACGGAAAAACCACCTTAACGTCGGCGATCACCAAATATCTGGCCGCCAAAGGAATGGCCAAGGCTAAAGCCTTTGATGAGATCGACGCCGCTCCGGAAGAAAAGGCCCGCGGCATCACCATCGCCATCGCCCACGTCGAATATGAGACCGAAAAAAGACACTACGCCCATATCGACTGCCCCGGCCACGCCGACTACGTCAAGAACATGGTCGTCGGCGCGGCGCAGATGGACGGCGCGATCCTGGTCGTCTCCGCAGCGGACGGCCCGATGCCCCAGACCAGGGAACACATCCTGTTGGCCCGCCAGGTCAACGTGCCGGCGATGGTCGTTTTCCTCAACAAAGTTGACATGGTTGACGACAAAGAATTGATCGACCTGGTCGAAGTTGAGACCAGGGACTTGTTAAAGAAATATGAGTTCCCGGGCGACCAGATCCCGATCATCAAGGGCTCGGCGCTCAAGGCGATGGAATGCGGTTGCGGCAAGGCGGATTGCCAGTGGTGCGGCGCGATCCAGCAGTTGATGGATGCCGTCGACAGCTATATCCCGACCCCGCAGCGCCCGCTCGATAAACCGTTCCTGATGTCGGTCGAAGACGTCTTCTCCATCACCGGCCGCGGCACCGTCGGCACCGGCAGGATCGAGAGAGGCAAGGTCAAGACCGGAGAAGAAGTTGAGATCATCGGGCTCGGCTCCCACAAAAAAGCGGTCGTCACCGGCGTCGAGATGTTCCGCAAGACGCTGGACGAGGGTTTGGCCGGCGATAACGTCGGTCTCCTGCTCCGCGGCGTGGAAAAA